>NZ_NMOK02000022.1:0-292053 GCF_003399985.2 Paenibacillus sp. ATY16
CGTATTCACTCTACGCTTGGCTACAAATCCCCAGTTTCATTCGAAAAACTGTACTACCAGCAGCTCCAAGTTTCATAAATAAGTGTCTACTTAATTGACAGAAGACCATGTTTTATTTTGTTTATAGCTTTTAAGACAGCATTACGATTTTTAGCTATTTTCATCCAAATTGGAAGCCTGCTTTCTACACTTAAATAGTAAGGAGATGGTCCTCTTAATTCCGCTTCTACGTACTCTTCTAGATAACATAAATGTTCAATATTATACGCCCAAAGAGTATGTCCACAACAAGGTGCTTGTAAGTACAGAGGGTAACCAAAATACCAGTCATAATTCCCGCCTATATTAATAAAACCATCTCTCCAGGAATTTCCATAAGAAATAACGTTTTGGTTAAAACAGTTTTTATCTGGGATCTTTTCCTTCATCAGCCCACAAGACGTACAAATGAACCTCTTTATCGCATCTGTATAATAAGGTGCTTCAGGTGATATAACCTTAGATTTTTCGTTACAATTAGGACAGTGTACAGCAAATTCATATCCAAAACTCTCTAACATACGGTGTCTATTCTTAAATTGTTTTTTCATAACAACCCTACATTCAAATCGATTTTGGCCTTTCATTTCTCCAGATTTGTTTTTATATATTTTACAAATATTCCACGTTATCCTGCCGGTTAACGTAATGAAGCTGCCATCGCGGCAGCTTTCATTTTGGGTGTACTCTAATTTTGGAACTCAATATCATGTTCAATACACCATTCAATCACAAATTCCTTTATCTTGTTTTCCTTGTAGGTGTACCATTGCTTATCAATGCCAAATTCTATTATTTTATCTTTAAATCTGCGAAATGCGCCCTTCCCAGTAATTGCTGCACTTAGTGCTTCATTGATATCTACATCTTGAACAGTCCTTATGAATTCTTCTATGAGTTCATATTCGTTGTAGTCGTTTTTTAATGTGAAGTCAGCAAATTTCCCTTGTTCATCTTCGAGTATGCAATTTGCTCTTTCAATGTTCTCTCTTTGCCATTCGGGAAAATTTTCAAGTGGCCGTTCATCTTCAGCAGCTCGAATTTCTTCTCTAGTTAACGTAATCACTTCACCTGTCGTAACATCTATATAAGTAAACGTATCCTCTAAACCAATTTCAATCTCCCCCACTAATTCATCCAAATTGACTGGTTTCTTTATCACTGAAATCATCCTTCCCTGCTCATTTTTTTTTTGCATTATTATATCTGTTATTGAAGTTTAAAACATACTCCTTCTGGTTCGGCAGAATTCTAATATTCAGTGTAATTTTTATTTAGGAATAAGCAGTGTAACCATCATCTTAACCATTCGGAAACCGTACAGGATCGATTGCAGTTAGTATTCTTTCTGTATTGCTAGCGTTCGAATCATTTGACTCTCGCTGACTTGCTAAAATAGTTAGAAGTCTTTGTATGTCATCTTCATCGGCTGCACCGATATCAATCAATATACTCTGACATATCCAAGGAGCTAGATTAACTTTCTCATTCGTTGAGGTGCTCTGATCATTTACGATTTTTTCAAGTAAAGTCACAACTGTTGATACGGCCGGCTTCCCAATAGATACTAGCTGATCCTTGATATCAAAGTCATACCTAAACAGTTTCTTTAACGCCATGACATGTTCCGTTGGGTTTTCTATCTTAAAATCGATATATGTTCGACACCAAAAGTCCACTTGTTCTTGTATCGGACGGCGCGATATATCGGCTTTAAACTCCTCATAAGCTTTGATTTCTGGATAGGCCTTGTAAAATTGCTCTTTCGATACCGTCTTATGAATAAAGGCATCCCATTCCTCATCATGTTCAACGACATAAGCTATAAAATCCTCCGTTTTGTTAAACAAATCGAAGGAGTAGGAAAGTTCGTCAACAACTTCAATTAGCATATCCATAAATTTCTTTATGTAACGGTTCCCTTCTTCACCTTCATCATCTTTATCCCATAGCTGATCTAAGACGGCACCATATTGATTATTAAGATCCCACAATTCTTCGTTCTTAGCATCCTCGAACCGGAAATCCCCTACACTGTGCTTAAGGCCTCTAAAACCATATACCCGCTCGTCAGAATAATTTTTGTAACAATCAAAGGTTAAGGTGTGAGCCAGGCCATCGAGTGAATTCCACCGGACATAAATTCCACCGTATGTTGCTTCAGCATCTAAAACGAAACTGTATACATTTTGATTTTCTGGTTTTTTTGCAAACTCCTCAATGGTATTCTGACAATGCTTTAATAGTGTTTGTTTGTAATGGTCGAAATCTATCGTATATTCCATCGTTAGCCTCCACTGTGCCTCTTAATATCTAGCTGAAACTGTTATTAGAATTATTTCCCATTTTATTTTTTAAATTAATAATTTCATCTCTAAGCGAGATGGTTTCTTTTTCAACCTCAGCAACAAACTTTTATAATGTACTACCAAGTACCGTTAGAATGACACCGACTAATGGGAATACAATCCTCTTTGCTGTTATCGACATAAACACACTATTTGGGGTTTCGGATGAGTGTGAATGAGGAAGGTAGTGCCATAACCCAAGAATAATTAAAAAACTTCCTGCTAGAATCATTACATACAAAATCTTTCTCGTCGCAGAGTAATACGTTTTGTACCCTCCATTGTCAGGTTTTCCGCTCTCTAATTAGTGTGTTATCGTTCCCAGATAGTTCAATAAAAACAGCCTTAGATAAACAGTTACTTTATTTCGGGACAACAAGTAGTTCAGTCGATCTCGAAGGGCTACAATCCATAATGAGATAATGAACTTCATCTGCTTGTTCTTTATTAGTTATACTCGTACAAAGATATTTCCTTTTCTCTTTGTTACCATTCCTATCTTTTGAGGGATCTTCCTCTACTTCTATTTTATTCTGAGTATAATTCAAACGAATAAATACTGGGTCTCCCTCTTTAGTGAAACGTGTAATTTTTACACTGGAGTCTTTTTTGTTTGATATTTCTGAGATAAAATGGTCAAGTTTATCTATATTCCCTATAACACCTAAGTCGGATACTACATCACCATTTTTCACAGCTTTTTCAGGTGTCTCTGAGCAACCTATTAACAAAAGAAGTGTGGCAAGAATAAACATATTTTGATATTTCATAATTGCCTCCTCAGCATTTTCCATTTATAAAACAAATTCGGTTCAGATGCTCAATTAACCTGCCTATTCGTTGAGAAACGTCAGCAGCCGGTCATGATTGACCGGCTGCTGAACTGTTCTTATTGAGCTATTGTTTCCCGTTAGAGTTCAAGAATTTATTATTTAAACAATTTATTCAGTAACTCAAACGATATTCCTGGTTCAACTGAAGTTCCACTTACTTGGTCAACCGTTCCTGGACAGGATAATGCAGTAAAAGTACGGTCAGACACACCATTTGTATAATGTACAATCACATCATATCCATCAGTAGAAGCAGGGCAACTACTTGTTGAAATCAGTTTATGCGAAGAGTTAATTTCATCAATTATCTGGTTTAATTGATCACCTTGAATAACCACACTTCCAAGAATCTTGTTTGGTGTCTGCATTTTAATAACAACTGCGTATTCAGGATCTTTTAGAATAGGGTGAAATTCATTATCTGCTTTTTGGGAGCATCCCGCCATTAAGAATATTACAAAAATAAACACCACAGCGCGATTCATTTTTTACCTTCCTTTACTAATGGTTTTCATAATTGACGTATTTGGTAAATTATTTGTTTCAACTCCACTAAACTCCTTACTAAACAACAAGCCGGCAGCGGATCTCTGATCTGCTGCCGGCTTGTTGTTTTAAACTAATGTTCCCCGTTAATCTGTAAAACCCTCAATGATTCGACTTTTGTCTTTACGAATTTGGTCGACGAATTCGGAGAACTCTGGAAGGTAAACTTTGCCTCCATCAACTAAAAGATAATCCCCATTTTTGACAAAACCGACCTTCTCGTTAGAAACAAGGGTAATTACAAAGCGAGTAGGACCCCCTTTTGGAGCTGGTCCAGTGTATGGTGTAATATCTTCTTTGTTTATTTTACTTAGCATGGAAGCAAGACTTTTTATTTCATCCTTAGTTAGGAGTACCCCGTAACAGCAAAGCCATTTTAATCGAGCACTTTGAATTTCCTCTGCTGAGAAATTAAAGAGTTGCGTTTTGGGTCGAATGACGGAAAGTGTAGTTTCGATTCGATATGCAAACACCGAACTATCAAACAATCCAACCATTCCTGAAATAGCAGTTAATTCGGCTATCTGTTCTACGTTACTTCAATACAGTTAATTATTTTGACTTCTTCTTACTGAGATGAATTTTCAAGACCAAATGTACAATACCAAGAAGCAGAATTAACGTAAGCAAAGATTTGTTTTGAGGTATTATTTGTTTTCGTTAATTATCGGTTCAGCAATAGTTAGAAGGGTATCGTCATCAAAATTATTAAAGTCCATCGTTATTGAACCTTTCGTTGTGTTATAGATTAGAAGTGTATGTTTACCAACTTTAGCCCTCTCAACGAGTTCAGTGCCTATTGTAATCATTCCATTGTCTAGCTCTTCGGGTAGATTGCTATGTGTGATTAAAATAGATGTGTCGCCTTGATAAGGTCCGTATAAAATTTTTCTTTCATTGTTTCCTTTTTCATCATCTGAAAGCTTCTCTAGTTTTCCTTTGTTTTTGGTGTATGCGATAACGACTTTCTGATTGTCACCGATAAATTTACCCTGTTCATCCTTTGGTGGGAGAACATGTTGAACGGAACTAATTTCATATCCATCAATTTTAGGTATTTTAAAAGAGGATGCTATTTGATCTACGTTCTTTTGCGCTTCAGCTAATTCATCCTTCGAACTATTTTTTTGACATCCTGAAATTAATAATACGATTGCTAAAAAGAATATGATTCCAAATTTTTTCATAAATATCGCCCCTCATTTTAGATTTTACATTTTAGGAAAGTCCAGTGCATATAAGTTATATATTCATTAAATCCTTGTCAGCCCCTTTAAATATTCCTTATTTTGGGATCATTGTTCATTAAGTATATACGTAATGAAGCTCTATTTGTTGCGCTAAACTGCCCAATCGTTGAATAGCGGCGGGCTAAACGGGGACCACCGCCCCGCCGCCAATACACACTAAAAAAATCGCTTATAAAGTTCTCTTCGACGCTCACCGCGGAGCTGTGCGTAGATTTGAGTGGTCGATGCTTTCTCATGACCGAGCATACCTTGGATAAAATCTAATGGAGCACCGTTATCAAGGAGTTGGCATGCATAAGTATGTCGAAAGTGATGTGGGTATACGTTCGCTTCAATTTCTCCCCGAACAGCAAGCCGTTTTAAGGCCCATCTAATCGTAGGTATGGCCATTCGTTTTGTTGGATGCGTATCGGTAACAAACAAAGCCTTGCAGGAGTCCTCACGGCTGGCTAGGTACTTCTTTAGCCATACTTTGCACTCTGTAGTAAAGTAAACTTCTCGCTGCTTCGATCCCTTACCATTAACGATCGCTGAGCAGTTCTCCCAGTTCAGATCCTCGATATTGATCTTCTCCACCTCCCCAACCCGGCAGCCGGTACAGTAGAGAAATTCTAGCAGCGCTCTTTCCCGGAGTGATTGGCATGAAATCTTCAAATGTATGACATCTTCCTCAATTAAGAACTTAGGAATACGCTTATCTAATTTTGGCTCTCTAAGTTTTAAAGAGGGATTCGAAGTAAGATACGTCTCTTCATAAGCATAATGGAAAAGAGAACGAACAAACCGAATTCGATGGCCGCCTAGGCTGCTTGGCTTCAGCCGATCTGCTTGTTTTGCTAAGTATTCCTTCAACATTGCTAGCGTCACTTCTGTTATGCCTAGATCGCCTAGCTCTAACATCAACATTTTATGCTGAAGGGCATATGCCTTTAATGTTTTTGGGCTGAATCCTTGAATTCGTTTGTCAGCTTCATACAACCTCCGCAACTCACTTAAGTTCATAACAAAAAAACCTCCCCATAGAAGCTATTAAATCTAGTTTGCTTCTAAAGAGAGGTTTTAATAATCTGTATGACTCGTTGAAAAAGCGTTCCCAGTTAGCGTAAGACCCGTTTACAAATATTATCTCAAGTGTTCCGGAAGTCTTTCAGGTGCAATCATCATCACATCAATTTCTCTCTCTGTCAGATTGTATAATTGCAAATTTTTAATTTTATTGTTATCAAAAATGTTTTTTACCCGTTCTGAAACATACTGAGTCAAGGTATACCCTCGTTCGTCAGAGCTCTCCATGAACATATCCGTTCCATCCCAAACATCATCCTTAAAATAGCTACCCTTAAATCGAGAGAAGATTCCTCCGGGATATTCCTTATCTACAACTCCACTGCGGTGGTAGTCGACAGGACTGCATCTGCCTGTAATAGAAATCCCAGAATAGTTGGGGATGATTTCATCGTTTTTTCCATAAAGAGTTATTCGGTAAGATTCCCAGCCTGTGATTTGGTGTTGGATAAACGTTTCAATTATCGAATCATGCAGCAATAAGGAAAAGCCGGTATAGATGGCAGGCGACGGAGTGTGAGTTCCTCTCAAATATCTAGCCTCAAGTGGTTTAGAGGGCTTGACATCCCCCCGTAGCAGAGCACTAGAATATTCAAAGTCCGCTTCAATAACTGCCTTAAATGGTCTTGTCGAGTAAACATCAGAACATTCGTATAACTTATTATAAACTGGTATAAAAGAGGACATTTTCTAATTCCTCTCCTTGTTTGTGATGTTTAAATTATTCGTTACCAAAATTAAACTATCCTGCTCTATAGCATAATAAAAAAAGAAGCAGCCACGGATCGCGTGCTGCTTCTTGGTGCGTTGAACTAACGTTCCCAGCTTAATCTTCTGTGGTAAGTATGTTTCCCGATAGCGTAACAAACTACCGAACTAGCGGTATCATAGTCTATTTGTTCTTCTTCATCTGATCCATAACTTCTTGAATCTCCTCCCTGCTTGCACCTGTTCCGTCAAACGAACACATTAAACAGGAACGCAGCTCAATTTCTTTACCATTTTTATCAATATCGGAAACTGATTCTGTCCAGTCCACATCTTGACCACAAAAATCACACACTCTTTTTTCAGAATCACCTTCAAAATATTCGTCTTCGTCGTCAATTTCGTGCATAAAATTTGCCTCCTTGACTAAAAGGTCTACCCTATACCTTTATTAAGGCATTCCATTATTTCAACAGAATAGCGCCTATTACATGTCGGCTGCTGTCGTGTTTTCTAACTAACGTCTTCCACTAGAAGAATAGAGTTTACCATTCACATCGAAGTAAACGTTAATAATACTGAAACCACGGAAGTCCTGGTCCATATAGTATTCGAAGTTCTTCAATAACAGTTTCCTCAATGTATTCAACAAGAAACCTTGCGTTTTTTACAAACTGATTAATTTCATCTTGATTCCGTATCGTTCGAGTAAACGGCAGGAGTAATGAGACAAAGTGTAAGGGACTCTGATATTTTAGATGACACTCAAAACTTCTAGTTCAATATTATTATAAAATGTATCTTGCTTTGAAATGGTGTAGATACCATTGTCACTCCCCTGATAAATAAATCCGGTACCTTTAAAAGCCTCAACAATAGATTTTTTAGGGGTAATTTTCTCAGCTAAACCTAAAATCACGTTTTGAGAATTCTCGAAGGAGTTAACCTCATCGTCTTCATAATGAAAAGGGAGATCTTTTATCATGTTCTCTAAACGGGATATGTACTCTTTAACTATCGATTCGCCTATTTCCTTAACTTTAGTTATATTGTTTTTCTCGTCAGTAGAAGGAACTACTACTATTTCTTTTCTAATCACTTTTCCAAATGAGGATACAAGAGTTTTTAGAACTTCTGTCTCAACCATTTCTTGCTCTGACGATACTTCAATAACAGCCCATACATGCCTACCAGTGCCTGGATACCATACTCCGATTGAAGGAGATAAGTAGTAAAAAGGAAAAAGTGTGGAGACCTTATGTTCAGTTCGATATGTGGGATCAGCGACGTAACCATTGTGATACCAATCAATTTGATCAAAAATATAAAACATTGAGCTTACGGGGTATGACCTAGGGATACCCACAGAAACAGCTCTTAACAATTCCGTATTAATATAGCTTCCTTCTTTTTCGTAATTCGGGAATTCCCATACGTCATTTAAATTTGAAATTACCTTCATTTCAATAGGGTCAGTAATATGATGTATATAAGTTGAAAGTTCAGGATAATTTTTTTGAATCCGATTTACTGAAAGTGAAGTACCTTCTACATTGAATAGAATTTTTGCAGTGTTTAGTTTACGATTATTTATGTACTCGATTGCGCCATCAAATAAAGATACAAAAGGGACTGAGTTTTTTTGTCCAAAATGATAAACTTTAAATATCCTCATTCGTAATAATTCTCCAATCTGGTTACTCAATGCATTAAATTCAAGGTTTTTCACCTCTCTTCAATATTCTACTATAACCTTGAAAAGAAAGATAATAATTCCATAAATATTAAACTATCCTGCCCTTAGTCCCGGAAGCGGTTGGTATTTTTTTACTTGAACTATTTTTTGCTTAAACTGGGTCAAGAGCTGGCGGAGATTCCTAATTTTTGAACGCATTCATGCCTTCTCACGGGAAGTGTCTCATTGGGATCAGTATACGGCTTTGAGGGATGAGACGAACCATATAATATCGCAAGCCATACGAAAACTAACCGACAAACAGCGGACAGTCATTATCTTCCGTTTTTTTAACGACTATACACTTGAGGAAATCGCAACTTGCTCGATATTGGTCTCCAGGCGCTTCGAAAAAACGTATGGAATCTCCCCCCGGAAAGGATGGACACTTTAAACAAGTGCCCCTCCTGCGAGTCATTTGTATTCGTCAGAGTGGCCAAAGGCTAGCCTTCTGCAGGCCGAAATATTCTCAATGACGAGCGCTGTCAGCTTAAGCCCAATCGCCGAGAATTTCAGCTGAAGCTTGACAGCAGCCTGCTCGCTTAGCTTATCGTACTATGTAGCAAGATCAATAACGGAGACCGATTATTCTGCCTGCAGGTCGCTAACACCAGATACAAAAAAGGTTGAGCAGAAGGAATTCCTTCTACTCAACCTCTTCGTCAATCAACGATTAGTGACCCATCATCATAGCCGGATCGACTTGCTCAACATCCGGAACTTCCTTCTGTGGCTTCGGCTTGCGAAGGAACAGACTGAACAGGATGCCGAACAGAACCAGACAGAACGACAGCAAGAACGTGTCGCTGTACGCGCTGACTGCAGCATCCACTGGATTGCCGCTGGCACCAAGCGTCTTCATATGATCCGCTGCGCGTGTTGTCATGTAACCAGTCAGGCCAGCGACTGCGAACGACGTAACGACTTGCTGCGCTGCTGTCGTAAGCGGCGTAACGCGTGTCACGAGGTGACGAGGCGCCGAGTTCAATACGTGCGTGTTCAGTGACATCATCGAAAGACCCATACCGCAGCCGATCATGAACAGCGGAATGAGGACCATGATAAGCTTTGTATCGAGAGCGATGTTGTGGAGCAGGAACATCGCGCCACTTACGAGAGCCAAACCGACAATTGCGAGTGGACGCGCGCCGATCTTGTCAAACAGACGACCGCCGATTGGCATGAAGATCATCGAGCCGATCGCTTGCGGAAGCATGATAATCCCTGTTTCCAGCGGCGTGTAATTGCGAATCTGCTGCAGGAATACTGGCATCAGAATCATCGCGCCGAACAGCGCAATTTGAACGATCCAGACCAGAAGCGTACCGCGAGTAAAGTCCGATGAACGGAACACGCGCAGCTCAAGCAGCGGCTGCTTATGACGCAGCTCAACAAAGATAAACAACAGTAATGCTATGCCGCCGACAATAAGACCCCACAGCGTGTTTTCCGCTGACCAGCCCACACGTCCGCCTTCGCTTACGCCGTAAGCGAGCGTTGCAAATGCGATTGGGGCAAGAATCATACCAATAATGTCCAGAGCAGGTGCTTTACCTTGCTCGAAATTCGGCAAATACTTCATACCAACGAACAGAGCGACAATACCGATTGGCAAGTTAATCAAGAAGATCCAGTGCCATGATACCGCGTCAATCAGCCAGCCCGACAGAATCGGACCCATTGCTGGAGCAAGCAGCATCGGTATACCTAGCATACCCATAACCGAACCGCGCTTCTCCTGGGGAGCAAGTCGGAAAATAATCGCCATACCAATTGGCATAACCATACCGCCGCCAAGACCTTGAATGACGCGGAAGATGATCAGTTGTTCTACCGTTTGTGCCGCTCCGCAAAGAACGGAACCGAGCGTGAATAGCGCAATTGTAATAAGGAATATCCGTTTCGAACCGAATTTATCGGTCATCCAGCCGGCAAGTGGAATTACCGCCGACAATGCAAGTGTATAACCAGTGAACGTCCATTGCACCGTGTTGATCGTCGCGTCAAACTCCGTTTGAAATTTCGCCAGCGCTACGTTAACGACTGTGCTGTCTAGAATAACCATAATCATACCGACGATGACGGCCATGAGCGGGGCAATAATGCTCTTGATCGAGAATTCGGATGATAATGATGCCGCTGCTGTTTGCTTAGACATCTTTCTACCTTCTCTCCATGAAAATTCTTCTCTTTAATTTCATGACCGAAGGTTTTTATTGAAAACTCATCAGTCATGACATACAATATTCTCATCAAAAGACATTCCGTTGTCAATCTTTTTTTGAAGAGAGGAACTACCATGAGCTTGCTTAAAGAGAAAATCATCGGATCGGCCATGCAAATCTTCTCGCAAAAAGGCTACGCGGCCACTTCCATCCAAGATATCGCGAACGACTGCGGCATAGCCAAAGGATCATTATATAAATTTTTTGCATCTAAAGAGGACTTGCTCGTTGAGGTGTATCGTTCCCGGACGCAGGCGATGTTCGAGGAGTCTGATCGGATAAAGTCGAATTCGGAGCTGTCGCCGCGAGAGAAATTCGTGCTGCAGACGCATCGCCAGTTTGAATTTTTTCTGGAATTTAAATACAGCATAAAGGACTTCTACGAACTGCCCATGAACGAGGATGGCGCCTTCTCCAAATTTCTTCAACAGATGCGCTCGCAAATGCTGGTTAATTTTGCTGAGCTGATGATCAGTGTATACGGGCCGGAAATTGAGAAAAACAAATGGGATTTAATCGCCCTATACACCGGTATTCTCAAGGAATATATGATTATGACCACACTCATCAGCAGCCCGTTCAATTATGCTCGTATGGCGAATTTCATCGTCGATCGTATGGATGAGATGGTCGCAGGCATTAAGAAGTCCATACACGAGCCGATTCTAGATGCCGAAGTCATGTCACAGTTCGTCGCAAGAGGGATGAAAGGCTGTCACGCGCCAGCCGGCGAGCAGCTGCATGCGACGCTGACCAAGCTCATGACCAGCATTCAAGAGCTCCAAGTGACGAACGCCCGCAGGTCCGAGCTGCATGAAGCGGCCCATCTGCTGCAAGAGGCAGCGGCTGATGAGTTGCCGCGGATGGTGCTCGTTCGCGCTTTGCTCGGCCTGCTGCAATCGCAGCATGAATTGGTCGCAATTGCCTCGCAGCTCGAGAGACTGTATGAGTCCAAACATACGAAATTGCTCACATGATGGTAAGCCCATCAAACAGTTGCAAGCCCAGGCTCGGGTCAGCCTGGGCTTTCTTGTGCCACTGACATAAGCCGAAAAGAAATGTATGTAGATCTGGGCGAAGACTACTTTGAACGACATAAACATGCTGCGGTCGTTAGAAATTCCGTACGAAGACTTGAGAGCTTGGGGTATTCCGTTTCTATTTCGGATGTGTCCTGATCCTTTGATTAATGGAGGCTGAACTAACGTTACCCGTTAGCGGAATGACATCCCTTAATCAGCAAGAGCACGTTTTATAATCGCTTTGGCTTCAGCAACCAACTTTTCATCTTTATAATCAATTGCCTGCATCATGATCAAAATGGGAATGTATATGGCTATCAATCGAGCTAATATCTTCGTTTCTTCATCGACATCCCCATATTCTTTGAAAAAGTCTGAACGCGCATCCGGAGGCAAAAAGCTATACGCGACATTCAAGTCGCAAGCAGGATGTCCGATATTGATATCTCCCCAGTCGATAATCCCTGAAACTATTCCATTCTCGTCTACCAGCATATTTTTAAAATGAAGGTCTCCATGGAGGAATACGTTTTTGGGTTTCACTTTTTCAGTTCCAAGCTGTTCCAAATAGTTCGATAATTCACGATACTCTTCTTCACTAAAATGAAGGGCAAGGTCGGAAATGAATTTATGCAGCTTTTCTTTACGCATTACAATATCAATCAAATTTCTATGGTCATGTTGAACTCCATTTTCTTGGGCAATTTGCACAGGGAATGCATGTAAGCTTTTTAAAAATTGCGCGAGCGTTGTTGCTGATAACGCACGTTGCTTGTCAGTTAATCCGATTGGAAACTCTCCTGATAAATAGGGGTAGCCTAGGAAAGGTGCAGGATAATTATAATCCCCTTCCCCAAAAAATAGAGGTAACGAATATGCAATGGAACAATAATCTTTAAGCTTAGGTAGTATCTTTCCTTCCATCCTTAAACGTTTAATTGCAACTTCTCTTCTTGGAAAGCGAAATACATATTCGATCCCGACAAGAAAAACAGTGTTATCCCACCCGTATCCAAGTTTTTGTACGCTTTGTGAAGCTAACTGTGGAAACTGACTGCTTATTAATTTATGAGCCAATTCTTCTGATACTTCCCATTCCGCATCCCATTGATTCGTACTTCCCATACCCATTTATCGACTCCCTCACGAAAATAGAAAATAGGCTCGAATAGCCTGTTCCATTTACAACATCATATCATTAATTCCGTAAAACCTGGCGTCCGTGCGCGTATTGTCTTAGATCACCTGTACCAGCTAATATGGCTGCGGTGAAGATCTTCCCGAACCCTTTTGTATGCTTCTCAAGGTCCTGTGGACAAGGGAAGGTCTTGAGAGTCGCCAATGAACGCTTACAGGTCCAATCTTTGAACACCGAAAGATATTCCGGGTAACGGATGTCAAGCCAGCGTACGATTCAATTCTGCAGACGTACACTATTCGTCACCAAAATTCTCGGTCACTCATTAAGGTCTTCAAACGCGCATAGTAGAAACCTCGGCTGACGGAATCTGCAATGGTCAGTGCATCTTTTGGGTCATTCTTTGACGGGCTATTATCCCGGTTTTCTTTATTTCTCTTCGTCGTTGCTGGATTCACCATGACCGTTCACTCATCCAGCGGCTCAGTTTTTCAAACCCTTCAATACTATTGGAGAATGAGAGATGGCGTTTCGAAACCACTATTCCGCGGAAATTTGTAGCTTGTGCGACATGTATTTCTTTCGCCATATCGATCCCTATTACAAGATGGGAGGTAGTAATTTGTTCAACCCGTTGATGTTGTGCGTCTATTTCCTTAAACTTCATAGTAAGAGCTCCTCCCTGATGTGTGTTCTCGACAAACCCATCATACCGAGGAGCTCCTTTTTTACAAAGCTCATTTCTTAAGCTCTACAGGATTGTTTAGCTTAACGTGTTATTGAACTTGTTTAACTAGATCTATTAGCTCAGATCGAGTTAACTTGTACTCACCTAATGGATTTTGATTACCGTTAATGTAATAAACAAAGCGAGCCAAAAAGCCATTCTGACTTTCCCACCATATTGACTGACTATACTCATCTTCCTCGTAATAGACATGGGTTCCATTTTCAAGGTTTATGGGCTGCATTTTTTCCTTCTCAGAAAATACATAAGAGTCGTCATCAATCACCTTGCTCAAAATGTACTTTATTTCTTGTGTGGTCTCCTTATTTAGATAATGATATATAAATTGGTGCAACCCATCTTCAATTCCAATCTCAGAATGGGCCTCATTAACTTCAAAAGGAAACTGTAATGGTTCTGAAAAATCATACTGAATCGGTTGTTTGATGATTTCAGATTGATTATTACTAGTGCATCCACTCACAAGACAACATACTAGTAAAAAAATAAAAATACGAATCTAAATCCCCCCTTACGTGGACTAATCACTCATACAATAATACTACATATTGGAACTAACCTGCCCTTAGTTCAGCAAAAAGCAGCCTAGCTCTATATGCCGGCTGCTATCCTGTTGTTGAGCTATAGTTCTCCGATAGCTTAATGTCTTAATTGAATTTCAAGTGTAACAACACAAATGTAAACTAACCTCAATCTTTAATTCCTAATAGTGATTTACTCTGCTTGATTAAGTTATTCGGTATACGATGATTCGGCTATACTCCATTTTTCAAACCAAGGTATAGCCTCATTTTGAATAAACAACAAAATTTCATATGCGCACTTCTCAATGCTGTCATCACTTATGTCATAGCTAAGATTGTATTTGCTTCCGAAATCATAGGTATCTATCCCGTTTAAAGCAACTGCTTCAAAATCAATCTATCAACCATCGCACCCCTGTATGCACACTAAATTCAGAACCAAAGGAAAACTTATGAATATGGATAAACTGTATGTCTTCATGGAGCCTTGTATAAAAACTAGGTTTCGTTCTTTTAAAACCTAATGGTTTGATTTTTTCTCTTACTTTTCTCCTAACAATCTCAGCGTTTGTTTTTCAAGTTCTTGTTCCATTTGAACTCCTCGCCTGTAATGGGTTGTTCAACTAAAGTTTCCCGATAGCGTAATAAAGGTGAACACGCTATTTAATTATTTAATTATTTATTTATTTTATTAGTCCTTCTTTGATTAACTCTTCTTTATCCTTCAAAGAAAAAGTCCCAGGCACCCAACCTTCTGCACTTCCGTATCCACCAATAATATCTTCATTAACTTGATAAATGTCAGCGTATAATTTCTTTCCTGTTTTTTGTTTTTCTTTCAGTAAGTAGGTTGTAATATGAACTTCTTTATATGGCTTCAAATCAATACCTGTGTACATTGCATCCAAATCCACAGGTTTATTCGCATCTTGCGTTCTTTCGCTAAATTTTTCCTCAATATGCCAACCAAACGACAGAAGGTATTCAACAGGGTTAACATTATTTCGCTCCGTTGTTTCTTTACTGCAAATCAGGAACACAAGACAAAAAAACGCAAATAAAACTAGAATTTTCTTAATGAAATCCACCCCCGTCATTTTCTATTAGATTTGAGACGCAAAGACCCACATGAAGGTTGCAGTGTTTCAGCTATTCTGCCCGCTTAACGACGTTTACGAACATTCAAAAACTATATTTTTCTCAATCTAAATTTTATTTTTAGTCTAATCCATATTTTTTCGAATGAAATAATGACCTTACACGTAGAGCCCTGCAAAAAGTACTTTTTTTGAAAAATCAAAAAATCAGGGGTCAATAAACGATTCCCTGAACGAAAAATGAGCCTTAGACGCAATTCTAGAGGCTCATTTTTCATTGAATTTATTCTTTTTGTCATTGTCTTCTTTTATCTTCTTGTGCCAGACGAGAAGGATGTGAGAGGCGGGCGTGCTTTGTTAAGGCCGGAAAACTTCCTGACCGTTTAGAATCAATCTGTAGCTGATGTCGGCTTTCAGGGAATCCGATACGGCACAATATTTTTCCTTGCCCATTTCAATAGCTTTCCAAATCCGGTAATCCGGAATTTCCCCTTCAACGCGGAAAATCAGCTCAATGGCGGTAAAGCCGGTCGGATTCTGCTCTTTCCGGGTACCGTCCGCTTCGATCTCAAGCGAAGTGATCTGACCAAGAAACGAGTCCAGAATCATGGTGATGTCAATGCCGATACAGCCGGCCAGCCCGGCCAGCAGCAGCTCCATAGGCGTCGCGCCTTTGCCGTCGCCGCCGTATTTCGGCGTTGCGTCCATTCCTACCGGATAACCGGAATCCCCGACTGATGTGAACAAGCGTTTTCCATTCCAAGTTGTCATGACTTTCATGATGATTACCCGCTTTCTGTATTTTAATGCTCCTGAAGTTGATTGATAAACTTTCTGGATCTTTCGGACTTCGGATTCTGAAAAAATTTCTCCGGCTCCTGCTCCTCCACGATCACGCCGCCGTCCATAAACACGATTCGGTTAGCGACCTGGCGGGCAAATTTCATTTCATGGGTGACGATGACCATCGTCATCCCATCCCGGGCCAGCTGGCGCATAACCTCCAGCACCTCCCCGACAAGCTCGGGATCAAGGGCTGAGGTAGGCTCGTCAAACAGCATGATCGCCGGCTCCATCGCCAGCGCCCGGGCAATGGCCACCCGCTGCTGCTGGCCGCCGGACAGCCTGGAGGGATATTCGTCCTTCTTAACCAGCAGCCCAACCCGGTCCAGCAATCGTTCGCCGATCTTCACGGCTTCTGCCTTCTTCATCTTCTTCACCGTCATCAGCGATTCGATCACATTGCCAAGCGCTGTCTTGTGCGGATATAAGTTAAATTGCTGAAAAACCATTCCCGTATGACGACGAATTTCCCGGAAGCTAGCCTGTTTCTTCTTGGAAGGCATGCCCGCCTCCACTCGAACGCCATTAACCTCAAGCGATCCGCCGTCCAGCTCCTCAAGCCCATTCAGGCTCCTCAGCAGCGTGCTTTTGCCGGAACCGCTTGGTCCAAGCAAAACAACGATTTCTTTGGGAGCGACGCGCAGGTCGATACTCTTCAAAACCTCTAATCCGTTAAAAGACTTGGACAGTCCTGTCGTTTGAATCATGTTTGCTCCACCTCAAGCCTTAATATACTTTGGACAACTGTTTCTCGACCGCATTCAGAATGGCCGAGAACACCGTGCTCATGATCCAATACATGGCAGCAATCCCAAGGAAAAATGGCATGTAGACGTAATATTGGGCGATTAGAAGCTGCGCTGAACGAAGCAGCTCGGTTACCGTAATGGCGGACACCAGTGCGGTCTCCTTCAGCATGCCGATAAAGGTATTGCCCATAGGCGCAATGGCCACCCGGGCCGCTTGCGGCAGAATGATTCTTCTCATCGTCATCCAGCCCGTCATGCCTGTCGCATAAGCGGCCTCCGTCTGACCTTTGGGTATCGACTGAATCGCCCCTCTGAAGGTTTCGGACAGATAGGCACCTACGTTTATGCTCAATGCCACGTAAGCTGCCGTCAGCGGGCCCAGCGTAATTCCGTAATCGACAAGCCCGTAATAGACGATAAATATTTGGACGAGAAGCGGCGTACCGCGAATAATGGATACATATACGCGGGCGATTCCGCGGATCAGCCGGTTACCCTTTAATCGGGCAATCGCGACTACCAAGCCGATAATAAGTCCGAAAAACATGGATATAACGGTAACAAGCAGCGTATAATAAGCGCCTTTAAGCAAGAAAGGCAAGTTATCCCATACCAGATTCATTGTCGTTTGAATCCCCTTTTGATTCCTTGGTTAAAACGAGAAGGCCATGGCAGAATACGCATTCCTCATGGCCTTGTCCTTTTCACTTTTCTTACTCGGCCGATGGCTCTTCCCCAAACCATTTTTTGAAAATGGTCTTATAGGTACCGTCAGCTTTCATATCGGTCAAAGCTTTATCGAGTGCGGCCAGGAATTCCGGATTGTTTTTGCGGACCGCGATACCCGCCTGGTCGGATTTGATCGCGTCGCCTACCGCTTTAATTTTAAAGCCGTTTTTATCGACAATCGGTTTCAAGGCATACAGGTTGTTGATCGTGGCATCGATCCGGCCAGCATTCAAATCCTGCAGGGAAGTAATCACATCGTCATACGTTTTGATCTTGAAGCTCCCAACCTTCGGCAGCACTTCATTCCGTAGATAGGATTCATCGTTTGTGCCGAGTCCTACGCCGATATTTTTCCCTTTAAAGTTTTCCAGCTTCGTGATCGAGTTATTATTCTCTTTTACGATGATTTTAACTTGATTCGTAATATACGGCTGGGTGAAATCTATTTGCTGCTTGCGTTCATCGGTAATCGTAACCTGGCTTATAATGGCATCGATTTTGCCGGCTTGCAGGCTAGGGATCAGTCCGGAGAATTCCTGCGGAGCAAACTCGACTTTAACGCCGATGCGTTTGGCTGCTTCTTTTGCAATGTCGGCATCAAAACCATCGATTTCCTTGTTGTCGTTCAGGAAGTTGTAAGGCGCGTAAGTACCCATTAATCCTACTTTAATAACGCCCGCCGTTTTAACCTTGTTCAATAAATTATCTTCGCTTCCGGCATTTGCGGAGCTTCCGGCATTTGCGGCATTATTGGCAGGAGACGAGGTTGGCGCATTATTGCTTTTACTATTAGAACCGCAGCCGGCCAAAGCCAGAACAACGAGCAATAAGACGGACAACGTTAGGAACAGAGTATTTCTGGATTTCTTTTTGGTTAACATGCTTTTCTCTCCTATCTCTAATCTGTGTATGTGTACAAACTAAACGCCAAGCAGACCAAAAAACTCAAACCTGGCTGTCTCGGCGGCAAGCTGCTCAGCGGTTTTGAATTCGATCCCGCTGCCTGGCGGGGCGAACCCGAGCAACCAGCGTGAAATGACGCCTTCGATCAAGCTCATAATCATCGTGGCACGGAACTCGGCATCGATGGAACCCGGGAGCATCCCTAACTCGATTGCCCTGCGGATGTTAAGAAGAAAGGCATTCTCCAGAGCAGCTCTTGTCTCCCCAATCGCATGACGGATGGTTTCAACGCCTCCACCGCTGCCAAGAATAAGCTCTATTAAATACCGGTTGGACTCCGCAAACCGAAACAGCCTTTCGAGCAGAGCTTCGGAAGCGTGTACCATATCCTGCACGGATCCTGCTTCCCTCCGGTATCCTTGGCCGATGACGTCAAGCAGCTTTTCCCTTCCCTCTTTCACAAGCTCCAGCGCAATCGCTTCTTTGCTTTTGAAATACCAGTAAAACGTCCCTTGGGCCACACCGGCCTCAGCGACAATATCGGAAATTTTTGTAGCGTGATAACCGTCCTTGGCAAATCGCTTTAAGGCGATTTGCAGAATATGCTCTCTGCGCTCGCTATTGATTTGGGCTTCTTTCTCTCCGCTCAATCTGTTCCCACCTCCACCCGATTGACTAGTCAGTCAGTTAATGATTAAATCCTATAGGTTTTCTATGATATTGTCAAGCATTTATGAGCTGCTTAGTTACGCAATCGATAGCAAGCGCATAAAGCTTGCTTTATCGTTAGGTTTTACCATTCTGTCACGCCATTAAAAAGATCTTCATTATCCTTTTTATACCAGAATCCAAAAAACAGCGTTACGATTGCATGATCTACGCGAGGTGAAAACCCGTATGTTCTATTACTGAAAACAGGTACCTTACTGCCGATGATCATCTTAAAGAAAAAACCCTTGATAAACAAGGGTTTCGAGTCATTTTATTATGGTGGAGCCAAGGAGGAGCCGACTATGCTCTGCTCGTCTTCTCATCATGGGATGTCTGAATCTTTTATTGAATAGCGGAAGAAGCGTAATCGAAGATGACTTTTAGCGGTAGATTCACACGCCGTGCTCCTCCATTAGAAGCATGCCTTCGTGGCCTTCTCATTTCATTGCGTCCGCGCGGGCGAATCTATAGGGGTTCATCTCCCCCTTGGCATTCCACCAATAAAAAAACGCAACCGTTAAGGTTGCGTTAAAGTTCTTATTTGGTGGAGCCAAGGGGGATCGAACCCCTGACCTCATCGCTGCCAGCGATGCGCTCTCCCAGCTGAGCTATGGCCCCGGACTAGCAAAATAATAGCACAGACATTTCCACACTGTCAATCATTTTGCTTGTCTTTTTTTACATTCACTTCACATAGCCGAACCCTAGTATCGTAAACCTCTTGTCTCCCTGTCCGGAAGCCATTCTGATCTCGACGATATGCTCTCTTGTCTCTTGCTCGTTATACAGAATAACGGCATTGCAATGCGTCCAATTGATCGCATGAGGATCTGCGGTCACCACCAACTGACCGTCCACCAAGACCTCGGCACTGCCGAAATCCGGGCTGCCCGAGTCCTTGAACACTAGTAAAAGGCGCTTGCTATTAATGGTCATTCTGAAGTTGCTCTCTCCCGACTCAGCCGAATGCATCCAATTATGAGGGAACTGCGGCGTTCCGAAGGGATTGCTGTCCATCTCAACGAAATGCAAGTCGATGTCGCTCTGATCGAACCCACCCGCTTCTACCGAAGCAACACCTTCATAGCTGCTCCGATCCAGCAACCGCACATCCACGAAATCATTCCCGATAACCGGGAGCTTATCGGTCACTATGTCTTCTGCATCCTCCACCGAACGATCCGTCTCTTCGAATAAATAGGCCAAGCAATCCGCCATGACGGTGTGGCCAACATTCGTCGGATGATAGATATCGTAGAAGAATTGCCTTTTGGAAACGACATTCCCTTCTTGCTTGGTCAGCTTGAACTGATCGACCACGGCATCCTTTACGCTTACCATTGGAAGATCGTAATGCCATCCGACAGGAGAAAGACGGTCCTGCAGGTTCCAGTCGTTCACAAATACGCTAAACAATAAAATAACGGCCGGCGCGTTGGCCGCGTTGAGGGCTTTGAGCACCAGACTTTCGTAACAGTTCCCTTTTGTCTCGTCCCCTGCATCGTTTACGGCAAACTCAACGATAACGATATCCGGCTCGGAAGCTCCATCCCGCAAAATATCCCGGTCATAACGGATCATTCCAAGCTCGGAAGGCGTACCCCCGACTCCGGCTTTAATAAGATGAATATGGTTACCGTCAGCTCCAACCTCACCATACATTCTTTTAAAACGTTCATAAGCTTTAAACGCATAACACTCCGTATGAATCGGCTTCGCCCCTGCTCCTTGCGTTATGGAACCGCCTATATAGGCAATGGTGACATCCTCGCCTCGTCTTGCCTTCTCCATAGCGGCCTTTAACCGTTTGGTATTGCCTCTATTCAACAGCGATTTGGCGATCATCCCGCGGTAAGCATCCGTCCCGAATTCAACCGGTGTTTCAACTTCCTTCTCCGGAACTTCGTATCCATCATTCAGGTACAGCCTTATACTTACTGTCGCAAGGACGCCGGCTTGGTCAAATTCAAAAGCAAACTTACCGGGCACGTCATCATCCGCTGACCATTCGATATCGGCTAAGACAACTACATTCTCCGAGCCGTCTGTTTCACAAGGAATCCGGATCCGGGTGCCTGACTCGTATTTGCTTGTTTTCCCCCAATTCTCCAGACTGAAGAATACGTCCGATCGGTTGCTGTCATCATGAAGGTTCACCGTTATTCCCATGCTATGTACCAGCTGGCGAAACCCATTACAGCTAGATAGAAGCGTCAATATTCCCTCGTCCTCAACGCCACCGGAAAATTTGGCTTTCTCGCTCAGCCTTCCTTCCAGGTAAATCTCTTCCGTAAACTTCCCGTCTTGACGAGGGCTAGCTTCTATTATGGTATCGTAGAGAATAAAAAATCCGCTTCGTTTCTCGTTCGGATCTTTAGGTGCTGCCGGACCTGTAAAGCTGCTATTCCGCAAAGCTATCGCCTCCTGCTCCGAGTATCTCTATTCATTATAGAGAAACATCAATCGAGCCCGCGCGGTAGAAATTAAAGATGTTATAGAAGAAATTACGCATAATTCGACACTTCCACCAGATTAAAATCCGGATCGCGAAAATACACCGATACGATTGTCCCTACTGCCCCCGTACGGGCGACCGGTCCTTCTTCGACTTGCACCTCGCAAGCAGCCAGATGCCGGATGACTTCATCCATCGGCGTCTTCGTAACGAGGCAAAAATCCGCAGACCCCGGACGAGGGTTCCTTGCCTTCGGTTCAAATTCTTTACCCGCTTCATGCAGGTTGAACTTCTGCCGGCCGAATAGCAGCGCCTTTCGGTTATCGCCAAAGACGATGACCTCCATATTCAGCACCTTTTCGTAAAAAGCTGCCGTCTTCTCAATACTGGCCACGGTTAATACAAGATGATCCAATGCTTCAATCTTTACCATTTCCTCAACTCCCGGCTTGTATAGATGCAAAAATAGTCCAACCCGTATAGGGAGGACTATTCACGCAGTAAAATTAATTGTTCATTGGATGTTTGGATAACAAGCTGTTCAGTTCCTTCATGAACATGTCGATGTCCTTGAACTGTCTGTACACGGATGCAAAGCGCACATAAGCCACTTCGTCAACCGGATACAGCTGGCTCATCACGATCTCGCCGATCTCGCGGCTTTCGACTTCCGCGAGCGCTGTCGTCCGGAGCTCCTTCTCTACTTCGGAGACGATGACCTCGAGTCGTTCAACCGAGACGGGACGCTTCTCGCATGCACGGATCAGACCGCGCAAAATTTTATCGCGGCTGAATTCTTCCCGGCTCCCGTCCTTCTTAATTACAATAAGCGGTGTTTCCTCGATCATCTCGAAGGTTGTAAAACGGCGGCTGCATTTTTCGCATTCACGCCGTCTGCGGATGGACTTGTTCTCGTTAGCTGGCCTGGAATCAAGCACTTTCGTACCGGCAAAATCGCAGTAAGGGCATTTCATTTTTTTCACTCCTTCCGAATCCTGTTTTTATTTTTAAAGAAATTTCCAGTCGTTACCTGAATGAAGTTGCGAATTCCGCACATAATACATTTACCAACCGCAAGGAGGTGAACATCAATGAGCTCGAACAACAGCAACCAAGTACTTGTACCGCAAGCTACTGCAGCACTGGACCAAATGAAATATGAGGTCGCTCAAGAGCTGGGCATTGCGTTGTCGCAAGACGGTTACTACGGCAACCTGCTTACTAAAGACGCAGGCTACATCGGGGGTAACATTACTCGCCGCCTAGTGCAAATTGCCGAACAATCCCTTGCTGGCCGCCAATAATGATTTCATCAGTCATGTATAACAGATGCTTTGGCTGTTCCGTCCTGAAGCGGCGGACAGCCAAGGCTTCTTCTTGTCCAAGTTAAATAACAGGATAAAGATCTTTGTACTTATTATAATAATAAATAACGCGTTGTACATAGTGACGGGTTTCCCCATACGGAATTTGATCCGTTGTGTCCAGCTTGCCATCCCATTTCCCCGTATCCAGCCACTTTTTTACATTGCCGGGACCGGCATTGTAAGCGGCAATAACGGCTACCGTATTCTGCTTGAACTGTTTGTGCAAGGACTGCAAATACCATGCCCCTACCTCGATACTGACATCCGGCCGATTCTGCAGCATATCTTTTGTGATATTGTTGAAATCCGCCTGCTTCACGATCCAGTCCGCCGTATCCGGCATAATCTGCATGAGGCCAAGCGCCCCTTTTTTGGAGACTTGTCCGGTCGAATAATTCGTTTCCGTCCGTATAATTGCCGCAATCAGATGCGGATCAACACCGTAATTTGATGCGCTTGCGCGTATGTCTTCTTTATATTGAATCGGATACATCATCCGGGCAAGCCAATTGGAATTAAGAAATAAGACGCCAATGAAGCCAATGAGCAGAATAAGCAGCACTCTTTTCCGAAGTAACCACTTCATGGCAATCCCTTGCTCTTCCAGAAATCGCCCACCTGCCGCCTAGTCTCGTCAAGTGAACCGCTGTTATCAATAACCCAGTCCGCACGGCCTCTCTTCTGCTCAATGTCCATTTGAAGTCCAATGCGTCTCTGTGCTTCCTCTTCCGCTATACCGTTCCGTTCCATCAGCCTTTTTAACTGCAGCGCCTGAGGAACGTAAACGACCATCACCCCGTCGTACAGCTTTTCTTGACCCGTCTCGTACAAAAGAGGGATATCCGCAACGACCAATTGCCGGGGGTTCTGCTCTTCATACTGCCTTATCCGCTGCTGCATGCGGTTACGTATTGCCGGATGAAGGATATTCTCAAGCTGCGCGAGCAAATCGCGGTTGTTGAACACAATACCGCCAAGCGCCTTCCTATCCAATGTTCCGTCCGTATGTATAACAGCTTGTCCAAACGCGGAGGCGACCGCTTCTAAAGCCGGTTCGCCGGGCATAACAACTTCTCTCGCAACCTGATCAGCATCGACCAGCATCGCACCGCGTTCCGCCAGCATGGCAGCCACGGTGCTTTTGCCGGTAGCGATCCCGCCGGTTAAACCGATCTTCATTAGCTTTCACCCCGTTCAAGTAACTCCTGCGTATTGCTTGTGACTCTATAACAGCTTTAAAATACCGATTATGATTAATAAAATGCCCGGAAGCACCGATATCGCCTGCATGCCTTTCCAGTTCGAGAACCGGAAGCCAAACCGCATTCCGCCTAGCAGGAATAAAGCACTCGCAGCAGCAATCATAATAGGCGTTAATAAAGGAGATAATCCGATCATAGCCGCTCCGATTCCGGCGCCGAATGCGTCGAACGACAAGGCTACGCCAAGCATTAACGCTTCGGTAGCGGAGATCGTTCCCGACTTATCCACGTCGGCGGCTTGCGGAGTCCGCAATATTTGTATAACCAATCCCAGGCGCTTCAATTCAACGATCACGACAAGAACCGGATGCGTGCGGTCAATCAGCTCCTGATTGGTCCCCGCCGGATGATCCGAATCTCCTTCGGCCTGGCCTTCGGCAGCTCCCGCTTCCCGGCTGCTTCGCCTAAGCTGCAACAGCGCCCAAGTGCCAATGCCGACAAGTACAACCGCTCCAATCAGCTTAGCCACAAAAGGCGATAAATACCCCGTAATCCATGAACCCACTATCATCGATAAAAAGATGACCAAACCTGAGCAACATGCGATAATGACAACCGACAAGAGCGGTATTCTTATTCGCCGCAATCCGTATGTCACGCCTACTCCGAAGCCGTCCACACTGACGGCAAAAGCAAGCACCAGCAAAGAAGCAAAATGCGCGAACAACCCGCAGCCCTCCCCGCATACCGGATGTCTCTAGCTGCGCCAACGCGCTTATCTAGACATCCGCCTATTGTTCGTAACAACAATAGCATATGCGGGGAAATCGTTACGGTGCATTAAACCTGCGGGACGGCCCTTTTGCGTGCCTTGGGCAAAGGCTGGCAGCTTGCGCAGGTATGCGTTCCTCTTCCGCCCACAACCGACTTCTCGATTAATCTGCCGCAGCTTGTGCAAGGCTCGTCTTTCCTGCCGTACACCAGCAGCTGGTGCTGGAACATTCCCATCTCGCCTTGTCCGTTCACATAGGATTTGATGGATGAGCCTCCTGCCGCAACAGCCTTCGCAAGCGTCGATACGATCGCCTCATGGAGACGGATCCATTCCGCCTTCTTCAAGGAATCGGCCGTCCGCTCCGGATGAATGCCCGCAAGGAACAAAGCCTCATCCACATAAATATTGCCAAGCCCCACCACATATTCCTGATTTAGAAGAAGCGGCTTGATTAAGCCTGATTTTTTTCCAAGCAAACCTCTCAAGGCCTCCGCTGTAAAAGCCTCATTCTCCAGCGGCTCGAGACCAAGCTTGCTCAGCGGCTTCATCTCGAATTCCGTTCCCGGCTCGAACAGATGCATGGTGCCGAATTGGCGTACATCCTTATATCTTAGATCCGTTCCGTCATCGAAGTGGAACAGGACATGCGTATGAAGCTCAACAGGCTCGTCGCTTGGAAATACGCCGTACCGCCCTTCCATCCGAAGATGGGAGACCAGCACGAGACCGTCCAGCACGATTCTCAAAAACTTTCCGCGACGCTCAACCGTTTGGATCGTCCGTCCGGCAAGCGCCCTTTCGAACGCCTCCGGTTCAGCCGGGCGTTGTATGATACGCGGCAGCTTCACTTCTACCGAAGCAATTCGCTTGCCTGCGACTAATTCAATTAAAGTTCTTCTAACCGTTTCTACCTCTGGTAATTCAGGCATTCTTATTCACCTCAAACCCATTATACCCGATTCGGCTGGGCTGCGGGACGGGATACTTTTGTCAATCCCGTTGCTTAGGCGAAACTTTCGCTGCCGAGTATTACTTCGCCTCGTACCAGTTGACTCCGTAATTCACGTCCGCCTTCAGAGGCACATCCAGCTTCAGCGCCCCGGCCATGGTGCTTGGAACAAGCTCCTTCATAAGCTCAAGCTCCTCTTCCGGAACCTCGAATACCAATTCGTCATGCACCTGCAGCAGCATGCGGCTTTTCAGACCGCGCTCACGGAGCGTCTCGTCCATGCGCACCATAGCCAGCTTGATAATATCGGCTGCCGTACCCTGAATCGGGGTATTCATCGCCGTACGTTCCGCGAAGGAGCGCAGATTGAAATTGGAGGCCTTAATATCCGGCAGATAACGGCGGCGCTCCAGCAAGGTCGTCACAAATCCGTCGCGACGGGCTTGCATAACAATATCGTCCATATACTTGCGTACGCCCTGGAACACCTCGAAATACTGCTCAATGAACTTCGCGGCTTCCTTGCGGGTAATATTCAAGTTCTGGGATAGACCAAAATCGCTGATGCCGTATACGATACCGAAGTTAACCGCCTTCGCCGAGCGGCGCATATTCGAATCCACTTGATCAGCCGATACGCCGAATACGTCCATCGCTGTTTTCGTGTGAATATCCATATCGTTAATAAAAGCTTCCTTGAGCCGCTCGTCGCCGGAAATATGGGCGAGAACGCGCAGCTCGATCTGCGAATAGTCCGCCGCAAGGATATACCAGCCCGGCTCGGATGGCACAAACGCCTTGCGGATCTGACGGCCTTCCTCAAGCCGGATCGGAATGTTCTGCAGATTCGGGAACTGGCTGCTGAGACGTCCCGTTGCCGCAATGGTTTGACGGTAATACGTATGAATTTTGCCCGTTTCCGGACGAACCTCTTTCAGAAGACCTTCAATATACGTGGACTGCAGCTTGGACAAAGTACGGTAATGCAGAATCAACGGAACGATCTCGTGATAAGGAGCCAGCTTCTCCAATACTTCCGCGTCTGTCGAATAGCCGGTCTTCGTCTTCTTCTGTACGGGAAGTCCGAGCTTTTCAAACAATACCTCGCCAAGCTGCTTAGGAGAGCCGATGTTGAACTCCATTTCAGCCAAGCGGTAGATTTCGCTCACGGCTGCGGATAGCTTGCTCTCCAGCTCGCTGCCGAGACGCTCCAGCTCGGCTTTTTCAACCTTGATGCCTTGGCGCTCCATCCCGGCCAGCACAACGGACAACGGCTGTTCCAGCTCGTAATACAGCTCGTTCATGCCCCGCTTCTCGAGATCTGCGCGCATCAGAACCGTAAGCTTACGGACGGCATCCGCCTTCACGGACAGATGGCGGTACAACGTCTCGTTGTCCGGTACTTTGAATTTGGCGCCCTTGCCGTACACCGCTTCGTCATGAGGAACCGAAGACTGGCCGTAACGGTCGCATAACGCATTTAACGTCAGGTTCGTGTCGGTCGGGTCGAGCAGATAGGCGGCTAACTGCACGTCAAACGCCACGCCGCGCCATTCGATTCCTCTCCAGCCAAGCGCTAGCTCCGTTTTATGCGTATCAAAACCGTTTTTAGGCTTGTCCGCATCCTCGAGCCATTTCCGCAGCTCCGCCGCGAAAGGTTGTTGAAGCGCCGATACAGGCACAACGTACGCCTTATCCCCAACCGCCGCGGCAAGTCCCAATACTTCCGCCTGATGCGGATTTTCGCCGATTGCTTCCACATACAAGCCATGCTCCGTACTTTGCAATGCGGACAGCATGTCCTTCAGCGCTTCACCGTCATTATCGGATTCAATAACCACGATGTTAAGCTCTACAGCGGGAGCAGCCGATTCGCCACCTTTCGCGCCTGCTCCATTCAGATCCAGCCGCTCGATAAGCGACTTGAATTCCAGCTTGCGGAACGCATCGGCAAGCGTAGCCGGCTGGTAACCTTCGTAACGGATATCCTCTGCGCTATGCTCAAGAGGTACCTCGCGGAAGATCGTAGCCAGCTTTTTGCTCATG
Source organism: Paenibacillus sp. ATY16 (assembly GCF_003399985.2). Classification (NCBI taxonomy): domain Bacteria; kingdom Bacillati; phylum Bacillota; class Bacilli; order Caryophanales; family Paenibacillaceae; genus Paenibacillus; species Paenibacillus sp. ATY16. The sequence continues at coordinate 28,008 of NZ_NMOK02000022.1, forward strand.
ATCGCATCGTCTTTATGCGTCTCGACCTTTTCTTTCATCTTGCCTTTGAGGCTATCGGTATTCGCCAACACTTCCTCGACCGTGCCGAACTCATGCAGCATCTTCAGCGCCGTCTTCTCGCCTACGCCCGGAATACCCGGAATATTATCCGATGCATCGCCCATCAGTCCCTTAAGATCGATGATCTGCATCGGCTTCAATCCGTATTTCTCTTCAATGGCAGCCGGGGAATAGTGCTCGACCTCGCTGATCCCTTTGCGCGTAATCGCTATCGTAACGTTGTCCGAAGCGAGCTGCAGCATATCCTTATCGCCCGTTACGACCAGCGTCTCAACCTTCTGCTCATCGGCAAGACGCGTCAGCGTTCCGATAATATCGTCGGCTTCGTAGCCGGACAGCTCGAATTGCGAAATGCCGAAGGCCTTCAGCAAATCCTTCATTACCGGGAATTGCTCCGACAGCTCCGACGGCGTTTTCGCGCGGCCGCCTTTATATTCGGTATAGCCTTCATGGCGGAATACCACTTTACCCGCATCGAATGCAACCAGCACATGGGTTGGCTTCTCGTCTTCCAGCAATTTAAGCAGCATCGTCGTAAATCCAAACACCGCGTTTGTATGTAAACCTGCTGAATTCGTAAGCGGCGGCATCGCATAAAAGGCACGGTTTGCGATACTATTGCCATCAATCAATATCCACTTGTCCATTCAGACACCTCACCTAATCATTCTACCCTCTATCATACCATATTTATGAAGCAAACTTCTCGCCGGCGGCCGGCCATAATAAAAAGCCTGTTACCCGAGTCACTCGGATAACAGGCTTCTTTTTAACTTCTTAAATGCTATGCTGCGTGTTCAAGTCAGGACGTTTGTTGGTTACGAGGTATACGACGCTTTCGCCGATGTTGGTCGCGTGGTCACCAATCCGCTCGATATTGCGGGCTACGAAGTTCAGAACCGTTGCCTGCGAGATGTTACGCGGGTTCTCCATCATAAGCGACAGCAGCTCGCGCGAGATTTGAGCGCAAAGCGCATCGACCTGATCGTCTTCCGTTGCCAGCTTGTAAGCCAGGTCCACGTTTTCCTGCACGAAGGATTGAATCGATTCGTACGTCATCGTCTGTACGATTTCCGCCATGCGCGGCAAGTCGATCAACGGCTTGATAAGCGGCTGGCCTTCGAGACGGATAACAAACTTCGCAATGTTTACGCAAAGATCGCCCATTCTCTCCAGATCGGAGGCGATCTTGAACGCAGCCAGAATCCGGCGCAGATCCTTCGCAACCGGCTGCTGCGTCGCAATCAATTTCGAGCCAAGATCGGTAATCTTGTCCTCCAGATTGTTCAAATGCTGGTCATTGTTGATAATCGCTCTTGCCTTTTCCGTATCCGTGCCGCTCAGCGCCTTCATCGAATCAACAAGCGCTTCCTCCACGAACGTTCCCATTTCAACGAGCAGATTATGAAGCTGCTCCAAGCCGTGGTCAAACTCTTTTCTTGTCGTCATCATTTGTACAACTCCCCCTTGTGTTAGCCGAAACGTCCGCTAATATAGTCTTCCGTACGCTGGTCGCTTGGATTGGAGAACAGCTTCTCCGTCTCCGAGAACTCCACAACCTCGCCGTTCAAGAAAAATACCGTTTGATTCGATACACGAGCCGCTTGATGCATGTTATGCGTAACCATAACAATCGTATAACGGTCTTTCAGCTCTTGCGCCAATTCTTCAATCTTCAGCGTGGAGATCGGGTCAAGCGCCGAAGTCGCCTCGTCCATGAGCAGAACATCCGGATTAACGGCAATCGCGCGAGCAATGCAAAGACGCTGCTGCTGGCCGCCGGAGAGGCTAAGCGCGGAGCGCTTCAAATAATCCTTCACTTCATCCCACAGTACAGCCGACTTCAGACTTGTCTCGACAATCTCGTCCAGCTGCTTCTTGTTCGTAATCCCATGGAGGCGCGGACCGTACGCTACGTTGTCATAGATGGATTTCGGAAAAGGATTCGGCTGCTGGAACACCATACCCACCTTTTTGCGAAGCGTCTCGACATCTACGTCGCTAGAGTAAATTTCCGTTCCGCCAATCGCGATGCTGCCTTCGATTCTGGTGCCCGGGATCATGTCGTTCATCCGGTTAAGCGTGCGGAGCAGCGTCGATTTGCCGCAGCCGGAAGGTCCGATAAACGCGGTGATCGCTTTCTCGGGAATCGTAAGCGATACATCCTTCAGAGCATGGAAAGCTCCGTAATACAAATTCAATTTGTTAATGTTAATTAAGGGTTGCGTCTGCAATAAAGTTTGCATGATCGTTCTCCTCCGTATATGCATGGATAATGAACAGCAGCCCCAGATGAACGAGTTTCACTGAGGCTTGGCCATTCATTTCGAATCATAACCGTAAGTATAATGGGTAACCTATTGGATAATCGTAAATTGCGTTTTTATCTCTGACGTATCTATCCTACTAGCCGTTTGTAAATCGGGTATTGTCGTTTTGTAAATTCCGTGTTAAAAATAGGACCCCAGAAGCTTATCGATCTCCTTGGAGACATGTACCGTCTGCTGATAAGCCTGCTCTGACAGCTTGCCAATCTGCTCCGTGCTGTTCTTGCTGTTCGCGGATGCCTGGAACAGGTGACTGAACACGCTGCCTGCTTCTTGAACGCATGACTCGCTGACTACGGCTTCTTCCCGGCCTTCGCGCGCAAGCGAAGCGGTCTGTTCAATCGCCGCGACAATCGTCTTCGTCAGCGTCGTAATCGCCTCGGCGGAACGCTTCGTTTCACTGGCGAGCTTCATCACCTCGCCGGCTACTACCGCAAAACCTCTGCCATGCTCGCCCGCGCGCGCCGCTTCGATGGAAGCGTTAATGGCCAGCAGGTTGCTCTGCTCCGCGAGCTCTTTGATCAGCTTGGAGACATGGCTGATGGAGCCCGCTTCAGCCTGCAGCTCGTTCATCCGCTGCTCCTGCTGCATCGAATTCGCGGCAAGCTTCCCGAACGCTGCGGTTACCTTGTCCAGCTGATTTTTGCCGCTTAACGTCAGGTCCACTATATCCGCGGAAATCTGCTTCCCTTGCAAGGCCGATTGGCGCACCGAGCTTACGGCCTCGTCGATCTCTTTCACCCGGCCGCCAACGCTGTTGATTGTTTTTACCTGCCCGTCCACCGCTTCCTGCTGAAGCTGCCTGGACATCCGAAGCAGATCCGACACGGTCAATATCCCGACAATCAGTTCTTCTCTGGTTACAATTACGCAGTTATATAGAACGTTGTCGTCACGTTTTAGAGCATTATCGATTAATTGCTGCGGGGAATAGGTCTGATCGACGATCAACGGGGACGGATCCATCAGTTCCGATACCGGCTTTTCATAATACAGATCTACGCCAAACCTCTGGCTGAGCCGCATAAAAAATTGATTGCGCATCATAAGACCAACCGGCTTGTCCTTATCTATCCCCTCACCGGCTATAACGACGCATTCACTGTCCGGATATTGCTTGAATAACGCAATGGTATCTTTGCAGGAACAGGAGGCTGCGATCACCGGCGCCTTGCGAACGTACTCCAGCAGGCGGGTTGAGGTCGGGGCAGCAGCTTCAACTTGTTTCTCTTGCGGTTGACGATCCAATACAGCAATGGTCATAGTCTCTCACCTTTCTTTCTATGGACTCCTTTAGCCCTACTATAGGGCTTAAGCATCAATTCCATTTCATAGAAATGTTTTCGCAGCGTAAAAAGTTATCGGAAAATACCGGTTTATCGTTGAAGCAATCCGCATATGGCCAAAAATAAAAATAACGGCGCATCTCTGCGCCGTTATTCTTTAAACTTCCCTCGTTAGCTCCAGGCCGCTTCCACCAATACGCCTTCCGGCTTGCCTGGGTGACGGATAAGCAAAGTTCCCGAAGCTTCATCATAGGCGTAATCCGCCTTAAGTCCATCCGCCGTTACCGAATTCGGAACCGTGGCGGCAAGCAAACGAATGCTGACCGTCATATCCGACGGGCTCTCCGAACGGAACGAAATCGTCCTCGCGTCCGCCGTCACATCCTCGATACGCGAAGAGCCGACCAGAACTTTAGCCGCTTGGCCGTCACCGGCTGCCCCCGCAGCTTCCAAATCATATAACAAGCAATTATCGCCCGGCTTCAGCGCAACGTTACGGACAATCGGAAGTTCGTCCTCGAACAGGTCGATAAACCTTCCTTCGAGTGTACTCCCGTCGGTAACGTTGCTCTCATCCAGGGCTTGCGCAATGACATAAGGACCGCGCTTGATGCGGAGAATTCCGCTTTCCCGGTAAGCATCCGCTTCGCCTCTAAGCTTCAGCGCCAGCTTCACGCAATCGCGGACGGAATCCGCTCCTTCGCTTGTACGCGAAAGAGCAGCCGGATGTACGCGTCGCACAAGAACGAATCCGTCCCCGTAGGCATACTCGCCATCCTCCTGATTGGCCGCTAACCCGAGCGTTTCGAACAGATGCTGGTCCGGACTCTCGTAAGAGCGGCGGCTTCCTTCCCGGTTCCACCATTCGCGCACACCGTGGAAAGCGTCCGATCCGTCGCCGACATAGATAAGCACGCCGCCGTCTCTGACCCATCCCGCAATAGCTTGGTGCAAGCCGGCGTTCTCAGGCTTCATGAACTCATAGCTGAGCAGCAGCACTTTGTAGTCATCTAGATATCCCGGGAAGGCAAGCGCGTTATCCAGCTGCACCGGACGCAGCGGAACGCCATGCTTCACAAGAGGCAGCGCCAGTCCGTAAAACGCGGAGAAATCCAGCAGCTCCCGTTGTTCAGGCGACAGCATATCCGACGTTGTCACGCCGCCTTCTTTTTTGCCTGTAGAGATTTCAGGTTCTTCCGGCAGAACATCGCCGCGCTGGTACATAGCCGAATTGGACAAAAGCAAACCGATGCCGCTTGTATAGACGTCAGTCTGCTCTTCCTCATGATGATGAAGATCCCGAAGCACATTCATCACCGTAAGCAGAACGGTCTTGTAACTAGCCGGTATTCCTTCCTTGCCTGTGCCGTCCTCCGTCGGATAGCCGCGCGTGAATACCCTCCATGGCCAAGGGCAGACCTCAAACTTCGATACTCCGGGATGAAGCAGGGAAGCGACAACCGTCGCGCGGTAGTTATAGCGGTAATCGCTCCAGGTATAGCGGGGATTATCCTCGATCGGATCGTGAAGAAACCACATGTCCCTTCCCGTACCGCGGGTCAGCTCCTGCATGACGCCGTATTCCAGGAATGCCGTCTCGAAGGTACGCTCCCGCCGGATGCCCTGGTATACATTTGGCGTTCTTGCCGTACCCGTCCAGATCTGCGCGATAAATCCGTCGCAGGACGGCATCGACACAAGCAGCGCCTCCGGACTGATAATGCGCCATTGCGTGTAGTTAATCAAGCTGTGAGTAGGAACATAGAACCGAACCTGGCGGTTATACGTAACGAGCGCGTATTCCTTCATCTGCGCGCAGAGCCGGTCAAGGGCGCGGTAATACAGGTACGCCTTCAGCTTCGAAGCCCGGTATTGTGCGTCCGGCGATAAGTGAGGAGCCGTCCACGGCTCCCCGTAATAGGTCAGCCACTCGCGCTTGAACGCCTCGGAATAGCCCGATGCCGCCCAGTACTCCGGTTCCTCCAGATGGATCGCTTCGACGCCGCAGTCAATCGCCTTCTTGATATAAGTCGCCAAATATTCGGAGAAAGCGATCGTCGGGTCCATATACGGCACGTCTTTCCCATGCTGAATATAGTTACCGAACCGGTCCATCTGAGCTTCGTCCCAGTGATTTCTTCCGTCGAATTTCTCGTATAAATAATCCTGGTACTCACCCCACGAGACGCCGGTCATGAGATGAATCGTATAGCCGGCTTTCCTCCAGCCCTCGATTCGTTCCTCCAGCTTATCCGACAACCCGTAGACCATGGCAAAATCCGTTCTAAGATCATACTTCGGCCCATAAGGACGCGATTCTTGAAATCCCGTCCACTCGGCGCGTTCATGCTGTTTCCCCACTCGCATGATGCCTCCTTTGCAGCCGAACCGTTCGTTCGGCCTGTCTTCTTCATTTGGTTGCGAAAGCCATTAAGAGGATTCGGAAAATCGGAAAGTACTTGAAGTAGTTCTTGCCCACATATTAATATAAATATTAGATATAATCAATATTTCATTATTAGATCAATAGTAAGAAATTCGACATAATATGTCACCAATTTTAGATAAAATCGCCCGAATTCGAACCGAATTGCAAAATTCCGCATCCTTTCGACCCATTTATTATATTTAATATTATAAAATGATAGAAGATAAATTTTATTTTTTTCTTTCCATCGACTGAAAGATAGTGCGGATAAATCCATTTCCGGTGGAGGCAAACAAAAAACGGCAAGCCTTAACGCATCATGCGTTTTGCTTGCCGTTTTGCTAGTTTTTACTGGAACGTTTCCAATGGAATGCTTAACACGTTGATTTGCGACCCATCCTTCGCGCTGTTTTCGAAAAGCTCAAGCGTGAGCGTCCCATTCGCCGGCAGCTGCTCTGGCGGAATCGTGATCTTGAGCGAGAACGGCGACCAGGCAGGCGCCCCCTCATCCAGCAGCTGATGCCCTTCGAGCAAATAATCATGCCCGTCCTCCACCGCGTATTGCATAACCCCTTCGAATACTCTGCCTTTTCCGGTTACGGTATAATGACCGCCCGAGCCGGTGACCAACACATCGCAGAACGCGTTATTGCATGGGGCGATTGCAGCTCCGGAGGAAATGACGACCTTGCCCTGCCTGTCGTTCCAAGCCACGGAAGCGCCCAGCATATCCCCCATCGCCCGGAGCGGAACGTAAGTGTTGCCTTTGTAAACGAGGACGGGCAATCCCCGTCCGGTATAGACCGAACCGTTAACTTCGATTGGATAAGCCGCTTCCGTCAAGGAATACGACGTCTTATTCGTAGCCGCCACGGACGGAAAAGCCGTCATGAGCAGACCTCCCATTAGTAAGCCAACAAAAAAACCTTTATATCCTCGAAGCATGCCAACACCCCATCTCAAAAATTCATCCGCCTGACCTGCTATATTCATTCTATGTGGACAAGCGTGCTGGACATGCCTATTTGTGCAACGAATCTGTTCGAAAAAAATAAAAATACCCCTGCCTCCTCCCAAACGGGATAGACGCAGGGGTTGTTATTTCAATCAGCCTTAAGCCATCTTCACCAGACTGTATTTCTTCTTGCCCTTACGGATAATGATGAACCGTCCTCCAATCGCGTGTTCCGAGGACACCTCAAGCGTAAGGTCGGTTACGCGCTCGCCGTTCATGGAGATGGCGCCGTTCGTAATATCTTCCCGTGCTTGACGCTTGGAAGGCTCGATACCGAGATCAACAAGCCAATCAACGATGTTCTTCGCTTCATTCGTCGACTCGAATGTCGGCATTTCCTTGAAGCCCTGCTCGATTTCATCCGCGCTCAGCGATTTGATATCGCCGCTGAACAACGCAGCCGTAATGCGAAGCGCTTGCTGCAGCAGCTCTTCGCTATGAACGAAGCGCGTCATCTCTTCGGCAAGCTTCTTCTGAGCTTCGCGCTTATGCGGCTCCGTAGCGACTTTCTCAGCCAACCCTTCAATTTCTTCCTTCGAGAGGAACGTGAAGTATTTCAAGTATTTAACGACGTCACGGTCGTCCGTGTTAGCCCAGAACTGGTAGAACTCGTACGGAGTGGTCTTCTCCGGATCCAGCCAGATCGCACCGCCAGCCGTCTTGCCGAACTTCGTTCCGTCAGCCTTCAGCATGAGCGGAATCGTAAGGCCGAACGCCTTGGCTTCGCTGCCTTCTTTCTTGCGGATCAGGTCAAGGCCGCTCGTAATATTGCCCCATTGGTCGGAGCCCCCGATTTGAAGCTGGACATCCTCTTCCCGGAACAAATGCAGAAAGTCGAGCGATTGCAGAATTTGATACGAGAACTCCGTAAACGAAATGCCGCTCTCAAGCCGGCTCGACACGACATCCTTCGCAAGCATCGTATTGATGCTGAAGTTTTTGCCGTAGTCGCGAAGGAACTCGATGACGTTGATCTTATGCGTCCAGTCGTAGTTGTTGACCATGCGCATATTATTGTCGCCTTCGGTGAGGAACAGCTTTCGAAGCTGCGCGCCAAGCGCTTCGACGTTCGCCTGGATCTGTTCCAGCGTCTGCAAGGAACGCTCGGATGTGCGGCCGCTTGGGTCGCCAATCGTACCGGTCGCTCCTCCGATCAGAATAACCGGACGGTGGCCCGCCAGCTGGAACCGCTTTAGCACCATAAACGGAATCAAGTGGCCGATATGCATGCTGTCTCCCGTCGGATCAACGCCGCAATAGAGCGAGACAGCCTTTTCGTTCGTCAATTCGCGCAGTCCCTCCGCGTCGGTTTGTTGGTTAATGGCGTCGCGCCATTCCAGTTCGTCAATAATGTTCATTGGTTAGCTCTCCTTCTTATTCGTGTTAAAAACAAAAAAACGTCCCTATGTCTAAATAGACATAGGGACGATTCATTTACCGTGGTACCACCCAACTTGCATGAAGCCGCCTTGCGCAAGGCTAATCTTCATACCGCTCTAGGCGAGATATCGTTCGCCGTAACCGCCCGGCATTACCCGGGATGCTCCAGAGTGTATTTCGCGGGACTTAATGTGTGCCGGGTTCCATCGACCCCCGGCTTTCTAGAACAGGGATTAAGCCGCTACTGCGCTCTTTCGCCGCATAAGTTATATCAAGTTACAGAAATTATAGAGAATGGCGCAATAAATGTCAATCGCTTCTCGCTAGCAGCTTGCTTAGGAGTGGAAGCTTGCTTTTCTTTTCAGAATGCGCACTCCGTTAAGCGGAAGCTCAAGCTCATTGCCTACCTTGCCGCCGGCAAGAACATCCTCGTACTCCTGCTCGTCAAGCTTCACATGCTGCGCCGACTCGCTGAAGTTCATCACGAACACATAATCAAACTCGCCGTCGGAGCGCAGTTGGGCCGTAACGCCTTGCGGAAGCTCCGTCTCAACGACGCGCTTCAGTCCTTCCTGCTCGACCAGCTTCTTGAAGAAATCGGTGAAGAACGGCTCGGTATTTCGGGAAGCGACGTAATACGCTTTGCCTTCGCCAAGCTGGTTCACCGTCAGTGCCGGACGGCCCGCGTAGAAGTCATCGCCGTATACGGCCAACGCTTCCGCGCCTTCCAGGTGAATCAGGTCGCAGAGTTCAATCGCATCGTAAGAACCTGCAAGACCCAGCTTGTTGCCTTCCGACATCACGACGCTGTTCTTTTCCCCGTCGTACAGGGAGTCAATCTCTTCGGACCAGATGCCCAGCGTTTTGCGGAGCGGTCCAGGGAAGCCTTCCAGGAAGCAAAGATCGCTTTCGTTAACGATACCCGACCAGTAAGTCGCAACAAACGTGCCGCCGTTTTTCACAAACTCTTCAATCCGCTCGCCAACGCCCGGACGAACCATGTACAGCATTGGCGCTATCAGCAGCTTGTAAGAATCAAAGGCGCATTCCGAATCGATAATGTCGACAGGCACGCCCATATCCCACAGAGGACGGTGGTGACGCTTCAACGTTTCTTCATAATGGATGCCGCCGTTGCGGGGGCCTTGCGAATCCTTCACCGCCCAGCGGTTCTCCCAGTCATTGATAAGCGCGACCTCAGGCTTAACCGAAGTGCCAACTACCTCTTGCAGCTTCTCAAGCGCCTGGCCGACATCCGTAACATCCTTGAAGACGCGGGTATTCTCATGCCCAACATGGTCTACGACGGCCCCGTGCAGCTTCTCGCTGGAGCCGCGGCTTTTGCGCCATTGGAAATATTGAACCGTATCCGAACCGTGGGCAACCGCCTGCAGGGAAGCCAGCAGATGCATGCCCGGCTTCTTCAGCTTGCTGATCGGCTGCCAGTTCGTCATGCTTGGCGTGCTTTCCATTAACATAAACGGCTTGCCGCCTTTGAGCGAACGGAATACGTCATGGTTGAAGCCGATCCACGCCGCAAGCTCGCTTTGATCCTTCGCGTCATGCCAGGTTGGATAGGCATCCCACGAGATCACGTCGAGAAGCTCGGTGAATTTCCAGTAGTTCAGCGGCTCGAAATCGAGCATGAAGTTGGTTGTAATCGGCAGCTCCGGATTGATCTCGCGAAGCGGTTCCATTTCGTTGCGGCAGAAATCTACCGTTTGATCGGTGACGAATCTTCTCCAGTCCACGTTCATGCCGTGTACCGCTTTTTCCCCGCGGTAGGTTGGCGTATCGATCTGGCTGAAGCTTGTATATTTGTGAGCCCAGAAGGTTGTCCACCATGCGTGGTTTAACGCTTCAATCGTGCCGTAGCGCTTCTCCAGCCAATTCTGGAAGGCTTCTCTGCAGTAGTTGCAGTGGCATTCGCCGCTGTATTCGTTGGAAATATGCCAGCCGATAACGGCCGGATGCTGCGAATAACGCTCTGCCAGCTTGCCGTTCATCTCCTTCACCTTCGCGCGGTATACCGGCGAGGAGAAGCAATGGTTATGGCGCGCGCCATGCATATTGCGGATTCCGTTCTCCTCTACGCGGAGAACCTCCGGATATTTCTCCGACATCCAAGCCGGTCTTGCACCGCTTGGCGTGGCAAGCAGGGCATAAATGCCGTTCGCCGCGAAGCGGTCAAGCAGCTGATCCATCCATTCAAACTTATATACGCCTTCTTCAGGCTCATAAGCTGCCCAAGAGAAAATGCCGACAGACATCACGTTGCTGCTCGACAGCTTCATCAGGCGGATATCTTCTTCCAGAACATGAGGATAATCAAGCCATTGGTCAGGGTTATAATCCGCTCCATGGAGCATTTGCGGGAATTTCGGGCTGATTGGCGGGAACTTCAAGGTCATGGGTGTTAACCTCCATACAAGTATTATGTCTATTACGATATTAATATTGTAATACGCTTGCAGATCCAATAAAATCACATTATATTCACATCACTTTAAATATATGAAACTGGAAGTGGCACCGTTATGGATAAATTGGTATTTCCGATTCTGGCCGATTCCGACCGCAGGCTTCCCGTCTACGTGGACATTATCGGGCACTGGAATAACCAGGAGACGATCGACCGGCAGCAGGGCTTTCCGCATTATCAATGGCTTCAGTCCACCGGCGGCGAAGGCGAGCTTTGGATCGGTGACGAGAAGTTTGCCGTAAAGGCCGGCCAGGGCTTCTGTTTATTCCCCGGCGTTCCCCACCGTTATTACGCGGTCCGGGACCCTTGGGATGTTTATTTCATCAGCTTTGGGGGCAGCCTTGCGAAGGACTTGCTTGGCCAAGCGGGCATTAAAGAACCCGGTCTGTACTCCGTTACCGACAGCGAAATGATCGTCGCCCACCTACGCGGCATCTCCGCCATGGCGGAGTCGGGACTTCCTTTTCTCGGCCTTGAATGCTCGAAGCTGTTGTATCTTTTCCTGCTCGATTTGATGAAGGTCGTACAGGTCAGCACCCAATCCGCAGAGCAATATTACATGCGGCTTAATCCGGTCATCCGCTATATCGAGCAGCATATCGACAGCGTGTTGACGATACAGGATTTGTCCTCGCGCATAGGCGTTACTCCGCAATATTTGTGCCGCTTGTTCAAGCAGCTGATGGGCATGCGTCCCATGGAATACGTGAACCGGGAACGGATTAACCGCAGCAAAGAGCTGATGTTTCTCGGCCGGGAGTTTAAAATGCAAGAGATTGCGGCGAAGGTTGGCTTCGACAGCGCCAGCTATTTCAGCACCGTCTTCAAGAGAATGGAGGGCATGAGTCCGGAGCAATTCAAGAAGATGCACGGCATCCATTAAGCATGCCCGAGCTTGTTCATTGGCCGGCACCAACAGGCAATCATGCGGCTTATCGGTTATAATGGTGGGGAAGAAGTTTGATAGAAGGAGGCTTGTTCATGTCCATGACAAGCAGCAATAAACAACTAGTAATCGACACCATTGAATCCCATGCGAAAATCTTCAAACAAATCTCGCGTACGATTGGCGCCAATCCGGAGCTTGGCCACCAGGAATTCAAATCCGCAGCCATTCTGATCGAGGAGCTGGAGAGACAAGGCTTCTCGGTTGAAAAGGGAACGCTTGGCATTCCTACCGCGTTTATCGGAACCTATGCAACCGGCAAGCCGGGTCCAACCGTTGCTTTTCTATGCGAATACGACGCGCTTCCGGAAATCGGACATGCCTGCGGCCATCATCTCATCTGCACGATGGGGATTTCGGCAGCCGTTGGCTTAAAGGCCGTCATGGATCAATTCGGCGGAACCATCCGCGTCTACGGCACGCCTGCCGAAGAGACCAAAGGCGCCAAGGTGCCGATGTCCGAAGCCGGGCTGTTCGACGACTGCGACTTTGCGCTGATGGCTCATCCTTATTATACGTTTGAGAAATCCGGCGATTCGCTTGCGCTTGACGCGATCCGGTTCGAATATTTCGGCAAGCCGGCCCATGCGGCGGCAAGCCCTTACGAAGGCGTTAATGCCCTTGACGCGGTGCTGCAGCTGTTCAACAGCATTAATGCTCTCCGCCAGCAGACCCGGAGCGATGCCCGCATCCATGGCATTATCGATAACGGCGGCAAAGCGCCTAACGTTATTCCCGACTACGCTTCCGCCCAATTTTATGTCCGTTCCGCTACCCGCGCTTACACGAATGAGCTCGCCGAGAAGGTTCGGCGCTGCGCCGAAGGTGCCGCACTGCAGACCGGCTGCAGGCTGGAGATGAGCAATTATGAATTTTCCTATGACGAGCTGCTTACGAATGAGGCTTTGTCCGAATGCTTTACCGCCAACCTGCTTGAGCTGGGCGTGAAGCCGGAAGAGATTGAAACCGGAAAGGATCACGGCTCGCTGGATTTGGGCAATGTATCCGTCCGCTGTCCTGCCATTCATCCTTACGTCAAAATCGTCGAAGAGCGTTTCCTCCTCCACACCGTGGAATTCCGTGACGCGGCAATGACGGAGCGCGCGCTCGAGCGAATGATTTTTGCCGCCAAGACGCTGGCTGCGACCGCTTACGACGTGGTTTCCGATCCGGCCGTGCTCGCACGGATTCGCGAGGAATTTGAGCTCAGAACCCGAAAATAAACGCTGCATTCTGAACATACTTTCAATAAAGGCTTCTCTTCTCCTGAGCATTGGTGAAGGAAGCCTTTTTGCTTGCGGATGAAGCAGGATTAACCGCTAATCCCAACGAATAGACATGTCAAGGCGATGGTTCTTCCATCCGTTTCCTTTTTTAAAAAAACGATTGTTCAAGAGAGGACAGGTGTATCCAAGTGAAATTTAACGAGTATCGTTACGAACGTCCCGAAGTAGCGTCTTTCGAAAAGCAGTTCAAGGAGCTTCTAACCGCCTTTAACGCGGCAAGCCGTTTCGAGGAGCAGGACGCCGCGATGACCGGCCTCAACAAGCTGCGCAGCGAGTTTGATACGATGCAGCAAATTGCGAGCATCCGTCATTCGATTGATACAAACGATGAATTTTATAAAGCCGAGCAGGATTTCTTCGATGAGAACGGACCTGTCGTTCAGGAATACATAACGGATTATTACCGGGCGCTTGTGAACTCGGCGTTCCGCACGGAGCTTGAAGCCAAATGGGGCCGTCAATTGTTCCAATTGGCCGAACTTTCGTTGAAAACCTTCAGCCCGGAGGTAATCGAGGATCTGCAGCAGGAGAACAAGCTGTCCACCGAATATACGAAGCTTATCGCTTCCGCCAAAATTATGTTCGACGGCGAAGAACGGACGCTTTCGCAGTTATCGCCATTCCAGCAATCGACCGACCGCTCCGTTCGCAAACAGGCTTCGGAAGCTTCCTCCGGTTTCATGCGCGAGAATGAGGCTGAATTTGACCGGATTTACGACGAGCTTGTCAAAGTACGCACCCGCATCGCGAAAAAGCTGGGCTTCACCAATTTCGTTGAGCTTGGCTATGCCCGCATGAGCCGGACCGATTATACGGCGGAGATGGTGGCGAACTTCCGCAATCAGGTGCTGGAGCATATCGTGCCTGTCGCTAGCAAGCTGAAGGAACGCCAGCGCGAACGCATCGGCGTCGACCATCTCTACTACTACGACGAGAATCTTGCCTTCCTGACCGGCAATGCGAAGCCGAAAGGCAGCCCGGAATGGATCGTCGAGAACGGAGCAAGGATGTACGCGGAGCTGTCGCCGGAGACGGACGAGTTTTTCCGGTTTATGCTGGATAACGGCCTGATGGATCTCGTTGCGAAAAAAGGCAAGCAAGGCGGCGGTTATTGCACTTATATCAGCGAATACGGCGCACCGTTTATTTTCTCCAACTTTAACGGTACCTCCGGAGATATCGACGTGCTGACGCACGAAGCCGGCCATGCCTTCCAGGTGTACGAGAGCAGAAGCTTTGCCGTGCCGGAATACGCCTTCCCTACTTATGAGGCCTGCGAGATCCATTCGATGAGCATGGAATTTTTCACTTGGCCTTGGATGGAGCTGTTCTTCAAGGAGGACGTGGATAAATACCGGTTCCAGCATCTGGCGAGCGCCCTTCTGTTCCTCCCTTACGGCGTAACGGTTGACGAATTCCAACATTTTGTCTACGAGAATCCGGATGCTACCCCGGCTGAACGGAAGGCTGCATGGCGCGAAATCGAGAAGAAATACTTGCCTCACCGCGATTATGAGGAGAACAGCTATCTCGAGCATGGTGCCTTCTGGCAGCGTCAGGGGCATATTTTCGGCAGTCCGTTCTACTATATCGACTACACCCTCGCGCAAATTTGCGCCTTTCAGTTCTGGAAAAGAATGCATGAGGACCGGACCGCGGCATGGGCCGATTATCTCAAGCTCTGCCAGCAAGGCGGCAGCCTCTCCTTCACCGAGCTTGTTAAGGTGGCCGGCCTGATCTCGCCGTTCGAAGACGGCTGCGTTACTTCCGTTATCGGCAGCATCGACGGCTGGCTGGAAAGCGTAAACGACAAAGCGCTGTAAGGAGACTGCTGCTTATGAATGTGACATTCCGAACGCTCAGCGAGCTTCCGGTTATCGAGGTGACTGCGTTGTGGAACCAGTCCTTCGAAGGTTATTTGGTTCCGGCTGCGCTTCCGCTTGATCGGTTCATCGGCCGGACTGCCTCTGAAGGTCTCTCGTTTGAGCATTCCCTTGCCTGTTACGTCGACGGCGAAGCAGCCGGATTGGTCATGAACGGCTACCGTGAATACGACGGGCGAACGCTGGCATGGAACGGCGGAACCGCTATCAAGCCGACGTTCCGGGGCAAAGGCATTGGCAAAGCACTTATGAGGAGGAACTTGCAGCTGTATGAGGAGTTAAGCGTTGACCAAGCTTACCTCGAGGCGATCTCGCAAAATACGAATGCCATTCGGCTGTATGAATCGATTGGTTATAGGCAGACCGACCGTCTCCTGATTCAGTCCACGGAACAGCCGATTCCGGATATGGACGACACGTACGAGCATCCGTACCAGATTGCGATAGGCATGGCAGCGGAAGCCGCCCGGCTTCCGTTCTACTCCCCGGGAGAAGTCTGGCAGGCCGGTCTGCCCAGTCTGAAGGATGGCGAGAGCGTTGCCGTTTTTGATGGCGGAGAAGCGGCAGGTTATGCCTTGTACAGGAGGACGTTTAACCCGGACGGTGACTTGACGGGCATTGTCCTGTACCGGGTTGAAGCTGCTCCTGGACGTACCGACGCCAAGGAGGTAATGGCAGCCGCCTTGCACGAGGTATGGCAGCCCGGCGAGACTTGCCGGCGCTCGGCGTTTAATATCCGGGCATCCAACGGGGTGCTAGTCGAGCTCCTCGCCGATATGGGGCTTGTAACCACGATGGAGCAGGTGTTGATGGTGCGAGAGAAGTAGCTGGGATATGGTTAAAGTCCCTAAGGGACCTTAACTGCCCGTGATCCCCTTCATTTCCTACTATTCGGGATTGTCCGTTCGTGATTAAGGCCCTTTAGGGACTTTAATTACGAAAAACGTTGCCTTAAGATGTAAGTTGAGGTCCCTTAGGGGCCTTAGCTTACAATCTCGATTACGCAAAAAAGACCCCGACGGGGTCTTTTTCAATATTAGCTCGCCAATAGCCGTCTACTAACAATGCGGTCAGTCGATAAGACCCCATGAGGGTCTTATTACTACCATTTAGCTCCTTGAGCTCATCCATAAGACCCTCTCAGGGTCTTATTCGTATTTGGAGCCGCTTCCGCGGGCCCTTTTCGGCTACCCGCAAATGCGATAAGACCCCATGAGGGTCTTATCATCACCATTTAGCTCCTTGAGCTCATCCATAAGACCCTCTCAGGGTCTTATTCGTATTTGGGGCCGCTTCCGTGGGCCCTTTTCAGCTACCCGTAAATTCGATAATACCCCATGAGGGTCTTATTCCTTTCCACGCCCAGCAATCGGCCCTCTTACACAAAATGACTTAGAACAAACACCGCAGGCGAATTCCAATAGATCGTTACTTCGTTTGTCGAGTAGCTTTCCATCACGTCGGCGAAGGAAGCGGCAGGAGCTCTGCCAGCCAGATGCTCGCGGGCATAGTCGTCCTGAATGCCAAGGTTAGGCCCGCCGGATACAAGCCCCGGAACCGGATCGTCCACGCCGTCGCCTTCGGATGGGCGATGATGCGGATGTTTAACCGGCCGGCTGCCGAAGCCCGTTACATAGCTAATGCCCAGCATATTCATCCCGAATAAGTAATGGATATGATCCAGCGCCAGCTCCGCATACGCATCGGTCCCCGCCACGCGATCCGCAATTAGCAGCAGCATCGCATGGTTAAGCACCAGCATATTGCTGCCCCATATGTACTGATCCGGCTGTAAAGATACGCCGTATCCGTCCTTCCGGCTTACTGCGGCCAGCCGCTCGGCTCGTTCCAACAGACCGGCCCGAAGCCGTTCCGCAACAGCCAAGTCCCCCCGACGCTCGGACAACAAATACGAGATTGTACCATAGCCTCCCATATCGGCCCAACCCAGCTCGTACTTATCGAACTCCCGCCCCGCCAACTGAAGAAAAGCCTCGTGATACCGCTCTTCTCCCGTTGTGCGGTACAGCTCGGCCGCTGCCCAATACCGCTCATCGGTGTCCACCTTATCACCGTATTCACCGGTTACGATTTCCGGCGGATTACGGAAGCCCGGCACCTCCGGATGCTGCTCGAGCCAATCCCATGCCCGTTCGGACGCAGCTTTGCACTCGGCGGCAAACGCTGCGTCAAAACCTCCGTACACGCGCGCCGACATCGCCATAATAGCAGCAAAGCAGCCCGTTGCCGTGGCCGATACCGGTGAAACGTACAGCTCGTCCGTATCGTCCTCCGGCATTGTATCCGGAGCAGGGAAGCGAAGCGTCGTAAGCTTGTGGAAAACGCCGCCGGACTCCGCGTCCTGCATGCGGTGCATCCATTCCAGCTCATACCGGCATTCATGGAGCACATCCGGCATCACGCCGTCTGTTTCAGGCAAAGGCAGCGCACGCGCAAAAGCACCTGGATAATATTCATAGGCCAGCAGCAAATCCGCAACGGCTTTTGCACCTGGTCCCACGTATTTGCCATAGTCGCCGGCATCATGCCATCCGCCCCAAGCATCCACATGCCTCGTTTCATCTCCGTATACGATCGCAGGCGTCAGATGGCAGGCATCATGCTTCCATACGCCCGCGTACGTGTCCTCCAGCTCGATCCCGCAGCGAAAATAATAAAACGCTTTCAACAAAGCCGGATGAGCAGCCCCATATACCTCATCGCCGATGGTAAACCAATCCGAGACCTGCCCTTCCTCCGTCTCCAGCTTATAGGTCCCGTCTTGCTGCGCGCCCGAAAAGTCCGCGCGGCAAACTTTTTTCCCGCTGGATCTATCCTCCGCTGCAGCCCCTGTTTTTCCCTCCAGCACCACTTCGCCGGTTGTCTTGTTAATTAACCTGAACGTCCCGCCTTCTCCTTCTATAACAGCCGTCTTCCGGTCTAACCGACGGAAGCCAAGCTGGTTAACTGCAATCCCATTTCGCTTCTCTTGTTCCATTAGCAGTCCCTCTTCTCTCAGGAAATCGATTTGCCGCTACAGTATAGCTCATTCTCTCCTTATTTGGACTACCGAAACTAAAGAACATTCTTCAAGATCTTCACATCCTCCCGTCCCATCAACGATACCAACAAAAAAAGGCCCTCATTGCTGAGCAGCCTTTATCGCCAATCGTTAGTCTATTCTAGCGGAACAACACCTTGTCCACATTATATTTCGCCCGAAATTGATTGATCAGGTAAGTCTCGTAAATTTCCCGCTCCACCGGATCTTCATTCACGTAAATCTCGATCTTGGTCACTTCGTCGCGGTGATTCTTCATTGGGGATACGCTGTCTTCGAAATGCTTCTTGATGCGTGGTCTCAGCTTTCTCGCTTTGCCCACAAACAGCACGTCTCCTTTAAAATTGTAGAAAATAAAGAAGCCGCCCTTTTCGCGCGTAATCAGATGGAAATCCGTAAAGTTGTAAATATGGCTAAGCTGCGGGTTCGTCTGCTTGTAAATCGTAACGTCCGGTTCCGGAATCGTAATCGTAATCAAAAAAATTCACTCCACTTTCCTTAGTTAGGTCTCCATCGTATTGTATCACATCTTAGGGGAACCAAGCCTTACGCAGCCCAATAATTCCTTCGCGGATTTTCTGCTCGTTCAGTCCGCCGAATCCAAGCATAATGTAGGAGGGCGGACATGCCTCCGGGTGCAGCCAATGCTTCCGTGGCGTATAAGCAATAACCCCATACTCCAGCGCCCTCTCCACAAGCTCGTCGCCGGAGCGCCCGTAGACGTCAAGCAGCAGATGCATGCCCGACCGCTCTCCGATTATGCCGACATGGCTACCAAGCTGTTCCTGAATCGTGCGAAGCAGTATCCGGTGACGAGCCTGGTACAGCTTCTTCATCTTGCGAATATGGCTTTCGAAATACCCTTCCTTCATGAACCGGTACATGGCGGCTTGAATAAGGGGCGATACCGACTGGCTGTACGCCTGCAGCTTGCTTCCGAAATCCTGCGCAGCCCGTTCCGGCAGCACCGTATAGCTGAGCCGTATTCCTGGCAGGAAAGACTTCGAGAACGTCCCCAAATAAATAACCTTGTCCCCGGTGTCCAGCGCCTTAAGCGCCGGAATCGGCTGTCCCTGGTAACGCAGCTCGCTGTCGAAATCATCCTCGACGATATAGCCGTCCCGCTCATATGCCCATTGAAGCAGCTTGATCCGGTTGTGAACCGGCATGATCATCCCTAGAGGAAATTGATGGGAAGGCGTCACATATACCATGCTCGCCGCGCTTTCCCTCAGATGCTCGACCGAGATTCCGTCATGCTCGAGAGGCATAGGAATGATCCTTCGCCCCATGTTCATCAGAACCGTCCTAACCCCGTTATACCCCGGCTCTTCCATCGCAATCGCCTCAGGCAGAGGCAAAAGCTGGGCCAGCAGGCTGACCATCGTTTGCGTCCCGGCGCTCAAAAAAATTTGATCCGGCGTGCAGACCACCCCGCGTGACTGGTACAAATAACGGGCAATCTCCGACCGGAGTCCCTTATGCCCCTGACGGTCGCCGTAGCCGTATACCTCCGTCGTACATTCCTCCAGCGCATCCACCAGGCACTTCTTCCACAGCCGCACCGGAAAATGCTCCAGCTCTACATCGCCGTATTCAAAGTTGATCGCGTTAGGGGGCAGCGGCTCCGCAGTTGACTTTACCTCCGATCTGACTGGCTGTGACTCCTTAATCCCCTCAAGCTGATCAAGAGGCATGACGTATAAACCGCTGCGAAGCCGGCTCTGTATATAACCTTCCGCCAAAAGCTGCTGATAGGCGGTTTCGACGGTATTTTTGCTGACGGACAAATAAACGGAGAACTGCCGGATCGAAGGCAGCCTGTCATTTTCGCGCAGCATGCCCAATTCGATCTGTCCTTTTAAATAGGCAAATAGCTGCTGATAAAGCGGAATCCCACTCTGTTTATCCAATTCCGGCGTTAAGCTGATCATCCTGTCACCTCAATCTGTGCCCCTTATTTCGAACAAAACTGTACCTTTTGACAGGGACAGTTTCCTTCTACAATGATAACACAATGAACGAAAAAGAAAGGCAGTGAACTAAAATGTTTCCCATCCGCTTGCAAAAAAGAGCCTGTACCGATGCTGGCAAAATCGAACGCTTCCTGGGGCAGGCCCGGACCGGATTTCTTGGCCTTGCCTCGGATAATGTTCCTTACGTCGTGCCTTTAAACTTCGTTTGGAAGGATAACGCCATCTACTTCCATGGTGCATCCGAAGGACGAAAAATCGATATGATTGCCGAAAACCCGGCGGCCTGCTTTACGGTCAGCGAAGAGTACGGCACGATCGCGGATCCCACGCCAGCCCATGTGGATACCGCTTTTATGAGCGCCATTATTTACGGGACCATCGAGAAGGTCGTTGATTGGGAGGAAGCAACCGCGGCGATGCAGGTCATGCTGGACAAATACGTTCCCGGTTATTTCGACCGGCCGCTTGCAAGAACCCATCTGGAACGGTACGTCTCTTCAATGGGCAGCAAAACCTCCGTATTCAAGCTGGTGTCCAGCTCCATTTCCGCGAAGGAAAGCGAAGTGAATCCGGCAAAAATGTACTTCGAGGGCCGGAAAAGCCACGAAGACCGGCATTAACACCGATCGGAGTCTGCAACAAAAAAGAGGCTGTTCCCTCGCAGGGACAGCCTCTTTCGCTTTTAGTTTTTCAATTCCGGAATGACGTATTGAGGCTCTCTGCCGTATAAAGCATCCACCAGGTTGCGGGCCGCAACCATAGCCATGTCGTTCCTCGTCTTCTTCGTTGCCGAGCCGATATGCGGCAGCGTCACCACATTATCGAGCTGAAGCAGCGGATTGTCCGGGCTGACCGGCTCCTTCTCGTACACATCGAGACCTGCCGCATAAATGCGTTTCGTGCGCAAAGCCTCGATCAGAGCCGCTTCGTCAACCGTCTCGCCGCGCGATACGTTAATAAAGATCGCGGTCCGTTTCATCCGGTTAAACTGCTCTTCGCCGATCATATGCTTGGTCTCCGGCGTAAGCGGAGTCATCAGCACGATAAAATCCGACTGCTCCAGCAGCTCGTTCAGCCCCAGGTAATTTACGCCGAGACGCTCCTCCGTCTCCGGCTTGCGGCTGCGGTTATAGTAGGAAACCTCCATATCGAATCCGAATTTGGCGCGCTTGGCAATCTGCTCGCCAATGCGTCCCATCCCGATAATGCCAAGCTTGGCATGATGCACGTCGAGTCCGAACAGCTGCTCGCCAACACCGCGCTGCCATTCTCCGGCACGGACGAGATTATGCAGCTCCGTTACTCTGCGAGCTGCTGCCAGCATAAGGGCAAGCGTCAAGTCCGCCACCGTCTCATCCAGCACGTAAGGCGTATGAGTGCCGATAATGCCGCGTTTTTTCATCGCGTCCAGATCGTTATGGTTGTAGCCAACCGAAATATTGCTGACCGCGCGCAGCTTCGGCGCTGCGCTTAACAGCCGCTCGCTGATTGCATTTCCGGCTGCAAGCAGTCCTTCCACGTCGCCGATCTTTTCGGCAAGCTCCTGCCCGGTAATCGCTCTCTCCGGGTTTTGCCACATTTCGCATTCACAATATTGGTCGAGGTATGCTTTTACCTCATCGGATACTTTGGATGATAGGTACACTTTTGGCCGCATGCCGTCATCTCCTCTCGCGTTCTGACTCTATTATACCTATCTCCCCGGCGATTTGGCGAATGGTTGCCTTTAACGCCCAAGCCCACTACAATGAAGAAGGCAACCTGTCGCCTGCTGGCGGCAAGTGCGGAATCAAACTTCAACGTAAGGTGGGACCAGCAAAGGTGGAGCCGTTTAACGAGAAAGTTGTCTATGAAAACCCTTTGTTATCCTTGCGTGTCTGGCAGCCGATCCGGAAGGATGACGATTTCACCAACTGGCATTATCACCGGCAGCTTGAGCTGCTCTATATCATAAAAGGCAGGCTGGATGTGGATGTCGAGGAAGAGAGCTACCATCTGCAGCCCGGCGACATCATTATGATCGGCGCTTCCCAGCTGCACCGCGACAAGAGTGTCGGGCATCTCGACTACATCGTCCTGCAGTTCGAGCTGGAGCCGTTTTTCGATCAGAGCACGATTGCTTATATGCGTTATTTCTCCGAGACCGAGAACCCGCTCAGCATGGCCAATTATATTTTCCAAGAGAACGGCAAAGTGAAGAAGCAGATCGGAGATTACATCCGCCAGCTGCATCATGAGGCGGAACGCAAGGAGACCGGCTATGAAATCGCGGTTAGCGTGCTGATCAAGCAGATTCTGCTGACGCTGCTTCGCAACGATAACCGGAAGATGCTCGCCGAGCAGGACGATTTCGACCGACTGCGGCTGAAGCCTGTCCTGGACTATGTCGAGAACCGGCTGACCGACCGGATTCAGGTGGAAGAAGTATGCCGGATCGCCAACATGAGCTATTACTACTTCGTCAAGTTTTTCAAGAAAACAATAGGAATGTCCTTCACGGAATTCGTCAATTACCGGAAGATCAAATGGGCGGAACGTATTCTTCTTACGAAGGATCTAAGCATTACCGAGGTCGGGGAACGGATCGGAATGCCTAACATGGCCCACTTCTATAAGATGTTCAAGAAGTACAATGACTGCTCCCCCAAGCAATTCCAGCGCAAGATGCTGGATTGGAACCGGCAATAGCGCAAACAAAAAACTCGTCCACCTTATCCCTTTGGTGTGACGAGTTTTTTTGACATGACTAATTTATAACCGACGCCGCGAATCGATTCGATCTGTACGGATTGGCCAAGCTCCAGCTTTTTGCGCAGCGAGCTGACATGGACGTCAACCGTACGCTGGCCGCCGATATAATCAAAGCCCCAGACTACGTTCATCAAATCATCGCGCGTAATAACCATCCCAGGACGCTGTACGAGATACAGCAGCACTTCGAATTCCTTCGGACGAAGCGGAACGGTCTCCCCGTTCAGAATCACTTCGTACTTCTCCGGATAAATCGACAAATCTCCCACGGTAATGACCTTCTCCGACGTCTCGATCGGCACGCTGTCATCCTGCTGCGTCCGGCGCAATACCGCCGATACCCTCGCGAGGAGCTCCGCAACGCCAAACGGCTTCGTAATGTAGTCATCAGCGCCATGCTTCAGCCCTTGAACGACCTCTTCCTCCGCATTGCGGGCGGTCAAAATAATAATAGGCGTCTTAACCCCGTTCTGGCGAAGCCTTGTTAATATTTCAAAGCCGTTCAAGCCTGGCAGCATGATGTCCAAAATAATGAGATCAAAGGTGCGCTGCAAAGCAGTTTGAAGCCCGGTTGCACCATGATCAATAACAGTCGTATCGTAACCCTCTTGCGTCAGATTATACGACAAAAGTCGCGCGAGTGTCGGTTCATCCTCAATAACGAGCACTTTATGTGACATGAGTACCTCCAGCTTGTCCAGCCTGGACACAAATTTTCTACCTTAGTTTAGCACGATTTCATGAAGAATGGGTAAATTTTTCGGCCGGCTGTTATTGCTGTAGAACGGGCAGCTCAATGACAAATGTGGAACCAACGCCTACGGCGCTTGTCACCGCTATTGTGCCTTTATGCAGCTCAACCAGATGCTTGACGATCGACAGACCAAGCCCGGTGCCTCCTGAACTGCGGGATCTTGCTTTATCCACCCGGTAGAACCGCTCGAAAATCCTCGGCAAATCCTTCTTCGGAATGCCGATGCCGGTATCGCTGATCTGAATCCGGATATGATCCTCATCGATGCTTTCGATATGAACCGACACTTTACCGCCTTCTGGTGTATAGTTTACGCCATTTGCAATGACATTCATCATAATTTGTCGTAAACGGTCCTCATCGGCTTCCACGTACAAGCCATGCTCCATCTCCAGCTGCAGCTTGATCGATTTCTTGGCTGCCTCCGGCTCCATCATCGTAACGGTCTTCGTCATGAACGAATCCATCTCCACCGGCGAGAAATACAGCGGAACACGCTTCGATTCGATTTTCGACAACGCCAATATGTCCCCGATGAGACGGTTCAGCCTGTCGCTCTCGTCATAAATGATTTGCAGGAAAGAACGAGCGGTCTCCTCATCGTTAACCGCGCCGCCAAGAAGCGTCTCGGCAAATCCTTTTACCGCCGCGATTGGCGTCTTCAGCTCATGCGATACGTTCGCCACGAATTCGCTGCGCATCCGCTCAAGCCGGCGGATCGCCGTCACGTCCGCAAGCACGAGCAGAACCCCGCCGAATTCCTGGTTCTCCTGAAGAATCGGCACCAGGTTAAGCTCCAGCAAGCGTTCCTCCGGGAAGTAGAACGTAATCTCCTCGCGGATATGCTCGCGCCCCTCCAACGCCTCCTGAATCAGCTGGGACAGCTCGTATTGCTGCTTGGCTTCCGCGTAATTCCTGCCGACAAGCTCGCCGGTCGAAATACCGAGGAGTTCTCCGGCGCGGCGGCTCATCAGCAGAATCTTGCCGGCCGGGTCGATCATCATAACGCCGTTAATCATGTTTTCAAGCACGCTCTCCAGCTGGCTTTCGTTTTGCCGGATCCGCGTCATCTGTACCTCGAGGCTTTCGGCCATGGCATTAATAGCATGACCTAGCTCGCCAACTTCATCCTGCTTCCTGACCTTCACCCTTGCTTTATAATCCATTTGCTTGATACGCTGGGCAACCTTCGTAATTTGCTCAAGCGGACGGGTTAAGCTTAAGGCGATCCGGTAACTGATAAAAGCGGCAACGATAAACAAAATCAGCAGCCCGATAATCAATACGGTCCATAGCTGATCGATACTCTTGTCGACTTCCTTCAGACTCATTGCAAGACGGATAACGTTAGAGTGAGGATCGGAAGGATTCACCGCCAAAGCAACGTATAATAAATTCTCCTTCAATGTGTCGCTGTAGCGTATAGCCCGTCCAATGCCGTCCTTATGAGCCTTCACAACCTCTACCCGGCTGCTGTGATTATCCATCGTTTCCGGAGCATGGTCCGAATCGCCAAGGACGGTTCCGTCTCCTGCTATGAAGGTAACCCTGGTATCCGCATAGGTCTTAAGATTCTCGGCTTCCTCCGTGAAATAAGGGAACAACGCCGCGTTATCTCCCTGCTTCCATTCGGTCTTGGCCAGAATGATATGCATCTCCCGGATCATATTGTCCTCAAGCGCATTAATATGGTTATCCTTAAACGTTTTTGCCATGAAGAGGCCGGCTGCGGTTACGGATAACGCAAGGATAATGATCATGGTTAACGTTAATCGGTTGCGAAAGCTGTTCATGGCCTTTCATCTCCAATATGCCTATTTGTCACTCGTTTTATCGTACATGCCGTCATGCGGCTTCGCTAGCCTTGTTTTTGTTAAGTTTTTGTAAAACAAAATGATGCACTGTCGCAAGCGGCTGCTGCACAAGGATAGAGAGCACAACCGGTACGGCAGCCAGCGGGCTGAAGTAACCCAGCGCCAGCACGATGCCAAGCGAAATATTCCGCATGCCGGTGGCATAGGAGACGGTTACCTGCACTTCTTTGCCTCCGAATTTGGCCGTTCCCAGGAAGCCTACTGCATAACATACCCCCACAAGCACGATAACAAGCGGGATCAGCTTCAGCATGTCATGCTTTAGCTGGTCGACATACGGAGCAATAGCCGAAGCGTTTAAAGCGACCACCGCAACAAAGCAAAGCTTCGAGATTGGCATGGCAACCGGCTTGACCTTCTCCTGAATACGTCCCTTACTGAGCTCGTACAGAGCTACGCCAATGATAGTCGGCAGAACAACGATAACAAACAAGTCGAACATAATCGGGCCAATCGCAATATCAACCGAGGTATTAAAAAATAAATGAATGCCGTAAGGTACAACAAGCGGGCTTAACGCAGAGTCCAGCACGACCATCGCAAGCACAAGCGGCACGCTGCCCCCTGACATCCCGACCCACAGAACGGTGGATACGCCAAGCGGAATGATCGTAAAGAGTACAAGCCCAACCACATAAGGCGAGGACGCTCCAAACCATAACGAGCCAAGCCCGTAGGCGACCAGCGGAGACAATAGATGAGCCAATATCAGCGTCCATACCAGGATGCCTGGCTTTTTGACCACCTCGTATAAATGCCGGAGTCCGCAGCCAATGCCCATCGTCAAGGTCACGTAAGCGAACAAATACGGTACGGCATCCACCATCGGAGCAAGCGTATCGGCAAAAAGAAAACCCAGGACAAGCGATCCCGGGATCAGCAGAAACATCCATCGTTCGAAAAAGTGATTAAACGCAAGCCCAAACGCCCTCGTAAGCCATCCCTCTTTTCTATATGATGTCGATCAACATTATAGCCTTTATAATAGCATACTCCTTGAAAGATAACTGTCCGAAAACAAAGAAAGACACCCGCACATTCCGGATGCCTCACTGATATCTTCCTTCATTTACCGTCACCCGTTTCATCTTGATTCTGTGCGTTTGCGGCGGGCAAACAAATATGAATCGTAGTCCCTTCGCCTTCCGTGCTTGTTATATCAAGCGTTCCGCCATGCGAATGTATGATTTGCTGGGTGGCCATCATGCCAAGGCCCGTCCCGTTTTCTTTGGTTGTATAGAAGGGAGAGCCAATCTTTGCGATAAGCTCTTGCGGGATGCCTTTTCCCGTATCGGACACCTGAATCATTAGCGTTTCCGGGCTTGGGCTGGAGGCATGGATATGTATGACCCCGCCGCTAGGCATAGCTTCCATGGCGTTTTTAATCAGATTGATAAATACTTGCTTCAGTTGCGCCGCCACGCAACGAATTTCCGGCAGACCATCCAGGCCCGTTATTCGGAGCTCCACGTTATTCATTAAAGCCTGGGAGCTCATTAGCATGTTAACATCCTGGATGATTTGGCAGATTCGTTCATCCTTGAATTCCTGAGCCTGCGGCTTAGCCAGGTATAACAGCTCGCTCGTAATCAGCTCAATTCTGCGCAGCTCGTCCTTCATAATCGTAAAATAATTAGCGCTAACGCCCGATCCAGTCTGTTCGATGAGTTGAACAAAACCTTTCAGCGAAGTGAGCGGGTTCCTGATTTCGTGAGCAATGGAAGCTGCCAGCTGGCCAACCGCCGTCAATTTTTCCGCTTCCAGCAGCTTTGTTTTGTTTTGATTCTCCTGCATAATGCTTTTGGCAACGCCAAAGACTCCCACGGATTCATTATTGACGATAATCGGCATGTTCGTTACTTTTACGTCAATAACTTTGCCGCTCTTGTGAATCGCCTTTGTTTCATAATGCTGCGTAATCCCCTTTGCTGCCAGCTTGAAGAGACTTTTTGTTTTCTCCAGCTCCTCGGCGGGAATAAGCGGAATATAGGACATCTTCAAGAATTCATCCGCCTCATAGCCTAACAGCTGCTCCATCGCCGGATTTACGCTAAGATAATTCCCCTCCAGGTCAAAGGCAAATACCGCATCCGGATTATATTTGAAGAGAGACTCGTAGTGCTGCTCCTTCAGCAGAGACAAGCCTTTTTTCTTCGTAATATCATGCAGGTATACGGAAAGACCGGTCTCGGAAGGATAAGCTTTTACCTCCAGCCACATCGAGATGGGCGGACAGTAAGCTTCAAATTCGACCCGAACCTGCTCCTGCATCGCTTTAAGATAATGCTCGTAGAAAATGCTATAAACCTCTTTTGGATACGCACTCCATATGCATTTGCCAATCGCTTCTTCCGGCGTGCAAGAGAACAATCTGGCTGCTTCTTTATTCATATAAGTAAATTCCCAGGAGTTATTGAGAGCAAAGACGGCATCTGTTATTCGATTAAGAACCTCGCTTCGTTCAACATAATGGCTCATATTTCCTACTCCTTGTCCGAAAATAATTTACCCATAATAAAAAACCTAAATACGAGCCGCATATTGCAGCTTTTATTTAGGCTGATGTCCAGCGATCTATCTGGTTCATTACCGCCAATCATTGATTCGGATTTAAAATGAACACCATGACGCTTTTATCCAGATGGAAATCCCAGTCAACAAACAGATCTATAACCTTTGCGTTTAAAAACTCCTGAAAATGACCATTGTTATGCAGATGCCCTTTTTCAAGATTGCGCTTGGCCAGTCTCAAGCTTTCTTCATGTCCGATCCGGATCAATTCTTTCTCGATGCTGATCAGAATTCCCACCCGAATAACGAGTAGGGTTCTATCATTGATGAGGCAAGAATACAACTCGTCCGGGCGCTTCTGGACCTGCTGGCTGATTAGACTGATTTCGTGCTGAAGCTCATCTTTCCCCGTATATTCGCAACCGAGCAAGGGTTGGCCTTGGGCATCCCGGCCCTCAACGCCAACCATGACGCCCGAATGATTGTGCAGGCCCCAGTCATAATAAAATTCCTGAATATCCATGCCTGCCAGCAGCAGCAGGTAGGCTTTGATCTCGGGAATCAACGACTTCATTAATAGGTCTCTGGTCGATTGAATCGAGTGGATTTGATCTTGCTCAAGAAGAATCTTCTCCGTTGGCGACAGGAAGTTTCTTAGATATAATACGACAAACGGCCGATTGATGCTGACATAAATGGATTGCGGTCCTCTCCCGAAAGCCTCTCTCAGCAATCTGCCAACATAGCTCGCTATTTCGGCTTGAGCCTCTTTTTCCAAGATCATTCATCCTTAATTTAGGCAAAAGCATTATTTCTTTCGCCCCAGATTTATTGTAGTAATATATTCGGAATAACTCAACCGAAACTTTACCTATTATTTTCCTTTGTCCGCATCTTATCCGTTTCTTCATTTAGAATTCGGATTTAGAATAAATACGATAACGCTTTTATCCTCATGGAAATCCCAATCTACAAACACGTCTAAAATCTGCGATTTGATGATCTCCTGGAAGCGGCTGCTGTTAATCAAATAGCTTTTTTCCAGATTACGTTCCGCGAGCTTCAGGCTTTCTTCGAATCCAAGGCGGATCAACTCCTTGCCGATGCTGATCAGGATTCCCCTTCTGACGACCAGTAGTGTCCGATCATTGATCATGTAGGAATAAGTTTCATCCGGCTTCTTTTGGATTTGGTGACTAATGCGATCGATTTCATCGTGCAGTTCCTCTTTCCCCGTATACCGTTCCTGCGGTCTGAACCCGAGGGAATCATCCTCCGCTTCAATGCCGACAAGCATGCCGGAATGATTATGAAATCCCCAGTCATAATAAAACTCCCTGATGTTCATACCCGCAAGCAGGTGGAGGTAGGCTTTTATTTCCGGCATCAGCGATTTCATGACCAGGTCACGGGTATGCTGCACGGAATTCACCTGATCCTGCTGAAGAAGAATTTTTTCGGTTGGCGATAAGAAATTCCTCAAGTAGATCACGATAAACGGGCGGCTGATATTAACAAAAATCGATTGCGGGCCTTTTCCAAAAGCTTCTCGCAGTAGTCTTCCAATGTGACTCGCAACTTCTTTTTGAATTTGCTTTTCATTTTTTTCCAAAAAACCCATCCTTAGTTTTAGGTAAACCTGATCTTTACCTTCAATATGTAATTCTAATAGAGACAAAAAAAGCCTAAATAAAAGTTGTAAAAAACCAACTCTTATTTAGGCTTATGTCCAGCTCCATCTCTGGTTCATTAATGCCGAATTAGTCGTTAACCGTTAAAAAGCAATTTAAAAAGGCAAAAGCTTTATTTCCTTTACCCAAGGATTATTTTAATGATTTTTTTAAATTAAAACAAGATAAATATTTAAATAAGTTAAGTTAACGAGGCTATTGGGCTATTGTTCTCCGTTTATAATCTTAGTTACCTCTTCGGTAATCGAATCGCCGCCAAGCTCCTTCCACTTCAGGAGGAAATCATCAAACGCATCGACCGGTTTTGTCTCCAACAATGATCTGCAAATACGTGTCGTTCTCCACCTTCTGAATAGCATCCCATTTCATGTCCATCGTTGGCGTCGTTCCGTAATAGAGGCTTCGCACCTTCATCATCGACGCTCCCTCAAGCGCTTCGCCTCCTATTAGATCCTATTAGATACGATTGGGAAGTTTTCCACGCATCCAGATTTTTCGTTCCCCTAACCGCTGGCCATGCGCAATGCTGCCCCCTTCCCGTATGGCCGTAAACCATCCGCCTGCTCTTACCGCGAGGCTAACGAAACTACGTATCATTATTTCGCCTAATTTTGCTGTTTCCCATTTCTAACGAAACGTAGTATCGCTATTGGGCTGCATTTGTTCATCTGGCGGGCTTTTTCCAGCTGATAGCGTGTCTGCGTTTCGTTAGAATTCCGAATGCCCTCTTTTCGGGCAAATAAGGATACGTCGTTTCATTAGAATTTACCGCATGTATGCGGGAGTCCGCGGAATTATGGTAGGATATTGTAAAACAAGTACTGATGCACGAGGGATTAGAGAGGAGTTTGCGTAACGGATGGAAAGTCATTTTTTCGCCTATATGTACCGCCTGAAATATATTGAACGCTGGAGTCTGATGCGAAATACGACCAAGGAGACCGTTGCGGAGCATTCCTTCCACGTGGCGCTGCTTGCCCATATGCTATGCGAGATCGGCAACAGCTTTTTCGGACGCAGCTATAACGCGGACCGCGCCGTAACGCTGTCCTTGTTCCATGATGCGACCGAGGTCTTTACCGGCGATATCCCGACTCCCGTGAAGCATCACAATCCGAAAATGCTCGCAAGCTTCCGCGAGATAGAAGCAATGGCAGCAGAACGGCTGCTTGGCATGGTGCCGGAACAGCTGCAATCCTCGTATGCCCCGCTTCTCGGCAAGCCGGGAAGCACGTTATCCGATGAAGATCAGCTGCTCCACAAAATCGTAAAAGCCGCTGACCTGCTGGACGCTTACTTGAAATGCCTGACCGAGGTATCCACCGGCAACCGGGAATTTCTCGTGGCCAAGGGGCAGACGGAAGCTGCCATGAAGCAGCTCGGGCTCCCGGAGACGGAGTGGTTTCTCACTCATATGGCGCCTAGCCTTGGCATGACGCTGGATGAATTATCGTAAAGAGCAGAGTCCTGCTCTTTACGGTTAATTGCAGAAGAAAAGCAGCAATGTTTAATGGTTTGGGGGAGTAATCATGACATTCAGAATATCCAGGGGGCATGTCCTTTTTTTACTCGGAGTTGTTTTCCTATTACTCCTTCTTGGATGGAATTATTTCAACGGCTTATACAGGCTCGCTGCTGCCGTATCTCTATTCCTGGGCTTCTATCTTAGCGAAAGCTGCGAGCTCCATGATGGGGTACTTACGAAATCCACGCTATTCTTTTTCAAGAAACGCTTTGTCATCAAGGACATTAAGTTAATAGAAGCCGTTACCAAAAAGAAACTGGGTTACATCTATATCAATCTCACAAAAGGTCCGACGGAAGATTACTACCTTATCCACTTTAAAGATTTGACAACCTACAAACTCAATGCCAACTTGTACAATAAGGGTCAATCGATAGGCAGATTCCTGGCCAAGGAGTATAAAATCAAGCTAAAAGAAAAAGAGATCATGCAGTATCTGTACGGAAACTGATTAATCAAGGCTGGTGAGTCTTATGTCCATTCAAAACACGATGGAGCGGATTAAGAGGGAGTTAAATCAGATATTAGATGATTACGAGTATTGGTTTGCTGCTCCGGAAGCTTTGCAAATGTACCAGCCTCGCGAAGGATGGAGCATCGCTCAGATTTTGGAGCATGTCTCTCTTACGAACCATTTTCTGCTGATCCTCATTCGAAAAGGAAAAAACAAAGCCCTTATGCTCGCAGCCAAATCGAATTTGGAAGATTCGCTGAATCATTATCAAGATAATCTTGGAGAGCTGGATCAGATCGCGGAACACAAATCTTTTAAGTGGATCAGGCCGGAGCATATGGAGCCAAGGGGAGAAATGCCGCTTGATCAGGTTCGCAAATTGCTAGAAAGTCAGGTTGGTGAATGCCTGGACATTCTGCAACAATTAAGCAATGGCGAAGGAATCTTGCATAAAACGATGATGAGCGTAAATAACCTAGGCAAAATCGATGTGTACCAGTACATCTATTTCTTGGCTCTTCACGCCAAGCGGCATATTGCTCAGATGCAGAGGGTAAAAGCGGAATACGAGCAACAATGAAAAATCGGTCTCCGTGGGAGACCGATTTTTCATTACCGCAATAGTGGTTTTTCTCAGATTTCCTGCCATAACCGCTTTACGTTATCCATGGCAATGCTGGAGGCCATGCGGCACTCCTCCATCCCTTCGAATTCAACAGTCAGATAGCCATCGTAGCCGGATTGCTTGATCAGACGGAAGATTCGACGGAGGTCGAGATCGCCATGGCCGGCAATCGCGCCGCGCAAATACGTGCCATGGGCAGACTTGAACCAATCGCCGCCCCCCGGAGACTCGTCGCTAGGACGAATATAAAAGTCTTTAATATGGATCAGCGATGCATATGGCAAGTTGCGGCTCACGCCAACGAGCGGATTCTCGTCGACGCACAGGAAGTTGCCAACGTCGAGCGTCGTCTTGAAGTTCGGACGGTTCACCTCATGCAGGACGCGTTGCACGCGGTCGCTTGCCTGCACGCTGAAGCCGTGGTTCTCGATGGTTGTCGTAATGCCGTACGCCGCGGCGTAATCGGCGATCAGCCGGCTTCCCCTCACCATGTGGTGCAAATTCTCCTCGAACCATTGAATCGTCATGCTCTCGGGCGGAAGCGTAAACGCCGTCACGTCATGACGCATGTGCTTCATGCCGAGCCTATTTACCAGATCGACATGATCTTTAACCCGCGCGACTTCGGCCTGGAACGCGTCTTCGCCGTCTTGCACGAAGTTGGCCGGCATCGAATAGTTGGACAGCTCGACTCCCGTTTCCTTCGCCTTCTCCCGCACGGCGTCCGCAAGCTCCGGCTGATCGACAAGCGTAAAGCCGTAAGGAACGATTTCCATATGCTCGCCGCCGTTCCCGGCAATCCACTCCACAACGTCAAGCACCGACATGTCCCCCGCCTTAAGCGCGGGGAGCAGACTGTATGTACTTAGTCCAACCTTCATAAAGTCTCCCCATCTCCCCGAAATCCGTCTTGTATGGCATTCAGCAGCCGGCGGGTCCGGTCGCAGCCGAATTCCCAGAACATCAGACCGCCTAATCCGCTAGCTTTCACGAAATCGCACTTGTGCCTGATCGATTCCTCATCGTCGTAAGAGATAAAGCTTGAACCGTTAAACAGATAAGGCGCGCGAGCTTCCTCGTCCCAATAACGAACAAAGCCGTTTTTGCCAATGTATTCTGCAGTTAAAGCCGTGAAGTCCGGCCCGTACCCGCCAACGCTGCCGGCCATCTGGTGAAGCCCGCGATTCCGGTCTGGAACCTGATTCCACATCCGGGAATAGAAGGCAGCACCAATCACAATCTTCTCCTTCGGCACCCCGGCACGAACAAACAAATTGACGGAGGCATCCGTACTGATCCGGAACAAGTCTCCCGTCGGTGTATAAAGGTTGGTATGATGACCGGTCAGCACCTGGAACCCGCCGCGCATATCGTAGGTCATAAGCTGAATCAGATCCAGATATTTCTGTGCCTGATCCATCTCGGTTCCGTCAATGTAATACTGATCGGCTCCCGCCGCGATCGTAAGCAGATAATGCCTGCCCTCCAGCTCTCCTAGCTTATCCAGCGCTTCCCGGATGGCAGCGAGCAGCAGCGTAAAATTCGTGCGATCCTCCGGGCTGGCCCCGATTCCGGCTTCCCCGTAGCAAGGATACTCCCAATCCAGGTCAATCCCGTCGAAAGGATGCTCGATCACCGCGCGAACCGCCGATTCCGCCATGCGGTTTCTTCCTTCTTCCGTCGACGCCGCTTCCGAGAAGCCTCCGGCGCTCCATCCTCCGACGGAGAGCAGGATATTCAACTGCGGACGTTCCTTCTTAATCCGCGCGAGCTCGTCCAGATGGCGTAAATGATCGGTTGAAATAGCATCGCTCTTGACATGGCCAAACGCGACATTCAGATGCGTAAGCTTCGCCAAGTCTTCCCCGGTCAGCTCGGCAAGATGGTTATCGCTCGCATAGCCGGCGACCACGTAGTTCTGCTTTGTCATTTAAGATTCGCTCCCTTTCGCTTGCGATGATTCGTTGGTCTGCCTTACGGCAACCAGCGCTTGCCATGCCTCTTTCCCCATTCCGATCTTATAGCCCGACGCGGCATAACGGATGCGGTCCTTGCCATCCAGCACAAACAGATGCGGGTAGCCCGCCTCGCTGACCGCCGCCTGCGGCAGGGAGACCTGTGATCGATCTCTCGCGAATCGTACCTCTGCCGGCAATTGCTCGTATTTCGAAGGATCAAACGACGAGCTCCATTCCGCATCGCCGATAATGAGCAGGATCACTCCTCCGAGTTGGTTCAAGGAAACGGCTAGCTCCCCCAACTCGCGAAGCAAATGCTTCGTTGGCTCGCGCTCCGGCTCGATCCAAGCAACAATCGCGCCATCCTCCATGATCTGTTCGCCTATTGTCAGCTCCGAGCCGTCCAGCCCTTCGAGCGGTCTCGCCCGGTCCATAACGCCAAGCACGGGAAGATAGCGGGTGGCCTTGCGATAGGTGAGCCATACATCCGTATTCTCGCCTGCGCGTACGCGGAAATAGGTAAACCGCGCCAATACCGTGCCGTCCCGAAGTCGCATGCCCGTCGTAAGCCGGTACGAACCCGGCTCTGCCTCAAGCAGCTTGCCGTACACATCGCCAAATTTGTCCGGATAGACTAACGTTTTGTAGAATCCGTTCTCCTCAAGACGTGCCACCGAGAAATTCTCGGCATACGACGGCTCTGGCGCATCATCCGATGCTTCGGGATCGCGTTGCAGACGAATGCTGCCCTTGCTCCCGATAGGAGACTGAAACGCATTGGCGCCCTGCATCGCGTCCCGCCATTCGCCGTCAGCCATGTACTGCGAGGTTAGCTCATGCGGATGCAGCCGCGCCGGTATGCCTAAACTTCGGCAGACGGCTACGAAGAGAATGTTCAGCGAATCCAGGTCTCCCCATTGCAGCTTAAACGTGCCGACCGGATTGCCTTTCCCCTTCAGATTCGGAAGGTCCTCCCATTCGCCATGCCTTTCGCTCAGCCAGCGCATTAGCGCAGTTGGGTCCAACCGAAAGGCTTCCCGCTCCGGCTCCGTAAAAGCCGCTTGGAAAAACTGCCGGTACGGCACGATCAGCTCGTTCAGCACGCGCGGACAAAGCACGTAAGAAACGAAATCCCCGTCCGGCAGGCTTCCGCAAGCGGCAAGCGAGCCGATCAGATGATCGTCCAGCGTGTCCTTTCTCGTATCGATCAAATCTTTCTCGCGGAGGCTCTCCAAAAGCCGCAGCGGCCACTGCCCGTATTCGGCCGTCCGCTCCCGCAGGAAAGACGCGATTTCGCGGAAGTTCCCGCGCGAGCGGCTCAGAACATTCCACACCCGTTCTCCCGGAAGCCCAAGCGAAGCAGCCAATGCCTCGGCATCCTGCTTGCTTGCGAACGTGCTCTCATAGACGGCGCGAAGCTTCGCCCCTTCTTCAAGCCGGCGAGCATGCTCGCTCTCCCGCTCGCCGGACAAGGGTTCTGCAGGTTCGCCTTCGCCTTCCGGCGGAGGAAACATATCCAGATCAAAGATGCCTTCCGGCTGCCCCGTTCGATCCAAAACCAACTCATGGAGGTAATGCCCATAAGCAGCCAGCTTAACCTCGCCCCATCGGCCGTTCCAAGCACCGCGGACCAGCAGATCGCCATACCCCGTCTTAAAGCTGACTTCTCCCCGTTCGTCCGCCAAGAGCGTCGCGATCGGATAAAATTCAGCCATGTTGTACAGCTCGAAGCGCACTTCGGCGCCCGGGACAGGATTTCCGGCACTGTCTTTAACCGATAGATTAACGGTACGCGTTGGGGCGTAGTTTTCGAGCAAATTAATCTCCGTAAACCAATCGCTTGCTACCGTAATATCCTCCGGACCCGGATAGTCGGCCAGGATGCGCGTATTCAGAAGCATCGCCCGTCGGGCCGGCGGGCCGAACCACCCTTGGTCGAGCCGCGCTTCCGGCTCGCAGGCGCCGAGGTAATGCCATTCTCCGTCGGCCCAAGCCTCTACCCAGGCATGATTATCGTCGCAATGCGCCCACCTGGGCGTATAAACCTGGCGGGCGGGAATGCCGATGCTGCGCAGCGCCGCAACCGCCAGCGTCGACTCCTCGCCGCAGCGGCCCCTTGCGCTCTTGATCATCGTAAGGGGCGACATCGTTCTCAAATCGCTGCCGGTATAGGCAGCCTTCTCGTGACACCAATAATTCGTCTCCAGAATGGCCTCTTCCATCGTCAGCGACTTTATGCGATAGGCTAGCTCGTTGAACAAAATGCCGCGGTGATCCTCGATATTTTCCGTATTGACCCGGTAGGGGAGAACATAATGCAAGAACAGGGAGTCAGGCACCCGATCGCCCCAAGGGACAAGCCGGCGGATCGCCAGCGTCCTGCGCACATGGCTCAAGAACAAAGCGCCGTCATAATCCGCGAGATCGTTCACCGGCATATAGGCAAACAAATATTTGAGCGCCCAGCTCTCTTCCTCCGTCAGTTCCTCCCGAAATACATCGAATAGCTCGTGTTCCCTGGCCTGCGCCAGCTGGCGTTTTCTATTGAATTTGCTCTCGATCAGATCCCGCTCCGCCCGATTCAGCGAAAACGGCGAAGTCCAAGTCGTCATGGTCCCACTCTCTCCTTCCACAGCTTCCCGTCCTCGCGAATGCACCACAGCGACATTCCATCCTCCGACAAGGCCGAGATTTGAAACAGGCTGCGCGTCGTCTCGACGGTTGCTTCGATGGACCACCCATCGCCTTCCATCAATCGCTTCGCATCCGCTTCATACCTGCCTTCAGCCGCATAATGGTTGCGCTGGCGGTAATACAGCTTCCGCAGCTCCCACTTGATGCGCTCGTCCTCCGGCATCGCAAAAGCATGCGGACCGTCTTCGCCGGAAAACACGACATAGCCCCACAACTCCGGGTAATGCATGTTCACTATGCCCATCGGCGACCACACCCAGTTGTCCTCCGGATAGGGCTTGCCGATCTTCGGATTGATCACCTTGCGGTAGCCGCCTTCCGCCGGCTCCGCCTGCCATTCCACCCTGGAAAAGTTAATGCGCCAGAACTCCCCGGTAAGCGGCGGCCTACTCTCCGCCGCGCACTCCCGCAAGCTGGCCCAAGGAATAGCGATTTCGACGCTCCACATGCGGTTCTCCGCCGCTGGATTGTTCAGCTCGCCTTCGATATAAACGGCGCTCCGGAGTCCGGCTATATCCCAGCCGTTCACCGGCGGTCCGCCGTCGCGGTACGGCTTGACGAGAAGCAGATCCCATACCGTATTCAACGCATTGATCTCGATCTCGTAATAACCATGCGTGTCCCCGTCCGGGTCGATAAAGATTTCAAAATCGTTATCGTAAAAAATAACCGAGTCACGCTCGGTAAGCGTTGCCCAGATCTGATCCTCAAGCAGCTCCGCTCCGACATACAAATATTCGTCGTCCCACAGCATTTTGACGCGAGTCCGCTTCGCCGGCTTCGGTCGAACATCCCCTTCGATATCCGTAAAATCCTCGGTCCAGTCCGCCGCTTCCCAGAATGGCTTGTTTAAGCATCCGTCAAGCGCGAGCGGCCCTGTGGCACGCCGGCAAATATAATGCCTTGGCCCGTAATCGATCACCGGCTCCGGCACTCCGCTAAGCATCATGTCCTGTCCCCCGATCGCATTGTTCTGGCTAGTTATGGGTCACTACGGCTCCCGCGCCTCCGTAAAATTTTACTTCCTCGTCGAATTCCAGCTTCAGCACCGTTACGTGCTCATGCGTGTCTTCCGCCGTTAGACCGATCCAGGTCGTTCCCGGAATATCGAACCAAGGAACGCCTCCATGAATGTGATGCGACAGTTCTTTTCCCGAATGCAGCACGGTAATCCGCTTAATCGGATTGCATAACCCTTTCAGGCATACATGTTCCTTCGGATCGTCATAGACGAACAGGTAGAGTGTCTTCTTATCGGAGGTCAACGTGCTTCCGCCCAAATAATAACGCGTCATGATGCCTTCCCTCGTTCCGTAAACCGCCTCCGCATGCTGACGGATCCATTCGCCGAGGCCAAGCAAAATATCTTCCTGACGTTTGTCGATCGTACCGTCCTCCCGCGGCCCGATGTCCAGCAGCATGTTTCCGCCCATGGAAATGCAGTCGCAGAACATCCGGATAATCATGCCAAGCGATTTATAACGGTTGTCGGTTGGCACATAACCCCATGAGCCGTTAATTGTCGTGCAAAATTCCCAAGGCCCTTCCGGTCTCGTAATGGGAAGTCCTTGCTCCGGCGTTTTGTAATCGCCATGTCCCTGCAGCCGCGAGTTGACGATCACATCGGGATTAAACGACTTCAGATACTGCTTGAACGCCGGCAAATTCCATTGATCGGCGCTTCGTTCCCAATCCCCATCGAACCACAGCAGATCTACCCGGCCGTAATTCGTCAGCAGCTCCCGAAGTTGGCCGTCATTGAATCGTAGGAAACGCTGCCATTTGTCCCCGTCCTCGATACCGTCTGCCGGACTGGAAAAACGGTTGACTTGGCTCAGATCCTCGGGAATCCTGCCGTCCTGATAGACGCTTGGATAATCCGGATGCGACCAATCGATCAGCGAGTAGTACAGACCAAGCCGAATATTCCGCTTCGCCATCGCGTCCGCGAATGGCTTGACCAAATCCCGGCCTGCCGGCGTCTTCTTCACGACATTCAGGTCGCTAAGCTGCGTGTCCCACAATGCTACGCCGTCGTGATGCTTCGTCGTCAGAACGGCATACCTCGCACCCGACTTCTCGATCAGATCGGCCCACCTTTCCGCATCGAAGCTTGAAGCCGTAAACCCGCCAAGCTGTTTCATATATTGCTCATAGGTCATGTTCCCGTTGTAGAAGGACCATGATTCCGCCACGCCGTCAACCGCGTAAATTCCGTAATGAATGAATATGCCTAGCTTGGCGTCTTCGAACCAACTCTGCATTCCGAATCATCCCTTCTAGCGATAGTTATGCATGAATCCGGAAGACATGCGCGATTGGCGCTTCCTTAGCGGAGCGCTCCGTTTCCGGCAGACGAATGGCAATCCCGCTTTCGGTACGGCGATAGGCAACCCGCTCCTCTCCGCCGACCAAATCGATGCTTCCGGCCTCTCCGTTCCAAGGAATAAGAATCTCCTCCGGTACTTGCTCGTTTGCGTCCTTGTACAGGTAAAACGCATAGACGGCGTCGTTTTTCTGAGTAAAGCATGTATTTCCCTCCGAATACGGCTCGCAGACCCGAGTGCCATAGATCGCTTCACCGTAAACGTTCAGCCATTTTCCCATTCCTTTCATGCGGGCGATCGCCGTCACGGGCAATCTGCCATCCGGCTGAGGGCCGATGTTAAGCGCCAGGTTGCCGCCTTTTGCCACAATTTCGATGAGCAGCTGGATAAGCTGACGCAC
Source organism: Paenibacillus sp. ATY16 (assembly GCF_003399985.2). Classification (NCBI taxonomy): domain Bacteria; kingdom Bacillati; phylum Bacillota; class Bacilli; order Caryophanales; family Paenibacillaceae; genus Paenibacillus; species Paenibacillus sp. ATY16. The sequence goes on from NZ_NMOK02000022.1 coordinate 67,702, forward strand.
CGATTTGTAACGGTCCTCGTAACGGAAAGAAAACGAAGTCCCCATCGTAATGCAGCTCTCCCACGGCACATGCAGCGCCCGTTCCGGCAGCGTCTGCTCCGGCGTAATCAGATTCTCGTATGGCCCTCCGACGGTCCGGTCCGCCGAGAGCAGCCAAGGCTGAATTTCGCGTGCCTTCTCAACCACTTCTCCCAGCCGGATATTTTGTTTGCGGTAATCGTTCACCCATCCGGCGTCCAGCCACAGCACGTCGATCCGGCCGTAATTCGTCATCAGCTCCATAATCTGCTCATGCGTAAATTGAACGAATTTCTCCCACAGCCACGGGTATTCCGTAGGATCGTAACTCGGTCCTCTGGATGTCTTCGTATCCGGCCGTATTCCCGGCGTCCAATAATAGGGAGAATGCCAATCCGCTTTGGAGAAATAGGCGGAGATGCCAAGCCCCTTGTCCCGAAACGAGTTGAACAGGTGCTTCACGATATCCGCGTGCTTATGGGTATGGAACGGACATTCTTGTCCCGTAATGCGATATTCGGTCGTGCGCGTATCCCACATGCAGAACCCGTCATGATGCTTGGTGGTGAAGTTCAAATATTTGAAGCCGTTCTCCGCCGCAAGCTCGGCCCACAGCTCGGGCTGGAAACGAAGCGGATTAAACGTCTTGTTCAAGGCAAAATATTGCCGCTTCAGCTCTTCCGAATCGATATCCCAGTCGATACCGTCCCGGGACCAATCCCCGTCCTCGTCGCTCAAAGCCCATGATTCAACCAAGCCCAGCTGGGAGTAAGGCCCCCAGTGCATCATCAAGCCAAGCTTCTGATCCTTGAACCACTCGAGCCGCTCGAGCAGCAGGGGATCCTCCGGCTTCACCCAGCTCTCCTCGCTGCTGTAGTTATGTACCCCTTGCTCGACTGCTTCTTCCGATTCCGCAATTGCCTGTTCCTTCTCACTCATCCTATTTCCTCCTAAAAAACCATTCTTTCAATCCGATTAACGTTGTATAATAGATTTAATTTTCAGATATTTAAGATTTGTAAAAGAGATAGATAACCGTTGTCAGGGGGCGTACCATTTGAACCGGAACTATTTCAAGTCCAAGCTTTTTCTGAAATACACTTGGTCCTATTTATTCATCTTGTTGATTCCTTTGATTTTTACGTCGATCTTTATTTATGAAAACGCATCGCACCGCCTTCGTTCCGAAATCGAACGCTCCCATCTCGACCAGCTGACGCAAGCCGAAACGATCATCGACGGTCGAATGAAGGAACTAAGCGAGATTGCGGTCCGCATCTCGTACGACCACAGGCTTGCCTCTTACCTCGTGCACGATCCGATTCATAGCGGAGAAGCGATTGAAGCTCTTGACCAATACAAAGCAACAAGCTCGATCATCGGGGAGCTGTACTTGTATTTCCACAAGGACGACCGCATTTATTCCAGTGAAGGGATGAACCATTTCGACGTATTCACGAGCAATCTTCTGTTTCAGAATTGGAATAAAGACGCGGTATACCAGGATTTAAACGACGTCAAATTCCCGACAATGCGGCCTGCCGATATGGCAAGCAACTCTTCCGGCCGGAAACAATCGATGCTCGCCTATCTGATTCCGATCAAACCCAATAATCCGAATCCATACGGAACGGTTATGTATTTGATCCGGAAATCCGAGCTGACGAGCCTCATCGATTCCATTCTGGGCAATTATCAGGGCCAGTCGTATATTCTCGATAACCAAGGCCAAATTCTGGTGGACAACCTCCAAGGCGAGACGTTATCGGATACGGACACCCGTTCTTTGTTCGGTCATTTGACCCCGGGTATTCAAAAGCATGTTCTAAACGGCAAGGAGCATTCGATCGTCTCCGTCCAATCGCCGGTCAACGGCTGGACCTACGTGACCATCATGCCAAGCGAGCAATTCTTCAGCAGTGTCCTGCATGTTCGCAGCTTTATCATTATGCTGCTCATCTTTGTTGTGGCCGCCGGAGCGGCAATCGCGCTGCTCTTGGCCCGCATGCAATACCAGCCGATTTCCACGCTGGTTGAGTTCGCTGCCTCCAAGAGCTGCAAGCCTCTGAGCCGTCCCGGCGAGTCCCGCAACGAATTGGACCGGATTCGGACAACGCTGCTTGAATACAGTGCCCGGGTTGATCTGCAAGAGCCGTTCGCCCGCCATCATCTGCTCTCCATGCTGCTCCGGTTCGGCAGCTCGCGGATTCTGACGCCCGAGTTAAGAGAGGCGCTGGACCTCCGATTCGACCGCTCGCTTCATTTCGTCATGGTGATTGGCTGGATTAGCAGCGAAAAAAACGGCGTATTGGAGCATCAGGAGATACTGGAGCTGTTAACGCATATGGAGTTCCCGAATCTGAACAGCCACGGGTACGGCGTCGAGCTCTCCCAATTAGGTCAGATCGGCGTCCTGGTCAGCTTCGATCCGGATGAAGCTGCCGGCGAATTCGAACACAAGCAGCTTATCGTTGAAGCTTTGCGCAGTCATTTGACGGAATCTTGCCAGATTCAGCCGGTCATTGGCGTCGGCACGAGCTATTCCGGGCCGGAGGGGCTGAATCAAAGCTATATCGAAGCCTGTTCCGCCTACGACCTGCGAGTATCGTCGAGCTCCGGATCGGTGAATTATTTCGAGAAACAATCGGTTGCGACGGATCAAACCTTCTGGATACCGAATAACACATTGTTAAAGCTCTCCCAGAGCTTAAAGCAAGGCAGCTTCGAAGTAGCTTCGCAAATGATCCAGTCGGCCATCCTGAGCCTGCGGCAGTCCGAGCAATCCACGCTGCTCATACGCTGCATCGGCATCGATCTGTTGAATACCATTCTGAAGACCGCCTCCGAACTCGAGAACCAGCGGCTGATTCAAGAAATTGCGCCGCAGATGATCTCGGGCCAATCGCTGGACGAGCTGGAGCGCAATCTCCTTCATTTGGCTTCCCGGCTATGCGAGCAGGTGGAGCAGGCCAATCAGAAGGAAGAACAATCGCTTACCGACCGGATGATCGCTTACATCGAAGAACATTTTGCGGACAATGCCCTTAGCCTCGAGACGGTCGCTTCCGAATTCAGCCTGTCGCCGTCCCACGTCAGCCGCTCCTTCAAGGAGAAGATGGGCGTGAACTTCGTCCAATACATCTGGCAGAAAAGGCTGGAAGAAGTGATGCACCAGCTGAAGACGACGGACGATTCGCTCAAAGACATCATTGTCCGGGTCGGCTACGTGGACGCGCCTAACTTCATCCGCAAATTCAAGAAGGAGACCGGCTACACGCCGGGGCAATACCGCAAAATGTTCGCGTACGTCCAATAGAATCAACCGCCAACGACCGGGGTCGTTGGCTTATTCACGTTACTTGCCCGACTTCCAGCGGTCGTACGCGCCTTGGTATACTTCCGCTATACGGTCTCCGCCCATTTTTTTAACCTGCGCCAGATACTTGTCCCAGCCCGACATCGGCTCTTGTCCCGTCACGAACTTCGCTTCCATCTGCTGAACGTAAGTGTCCAGATCGGACAGCAAGGATGTAATTTCGCTTTGCTCGTCATTAGTCAGATAGACGTTAGGGAACGGAGCCTTGCCGATTGGCTTCAGCTTTTCTTCGCTTTCCTTTTGAATCCAATTATCGAATTCGGTCGTAAGACCATTCGTTAGTTCGTTAATTTTGATACCCGGCGTTAAGATCCCGAAGTTTGGCGTAAGCGTGCCGCGGAAATCTTCGCGATCCTGGCCGTTCGGAAGCTCGACCCATTCCTTCTCGTGCGTATCCTTGTTCTTGTACTTCCAGAGCATGCCTTCAGGTCCTTGGTTCATAAGCGTTGCGCCTTCGTAGCTGTATTGATAGTCAACCCAGCGCATGGTCGCCTCCGGATTAGGATCCTTGCTTGTAATGGCAAACGTTCCGTTCGCGGAGATGCCCGGATGCATGCCATAGACCGGCGTTCCCGCGATTTCGCTGCTGACCGGCGTCATAAGCGGATTATCCCCGCTAGGCTCGCCTCCAAGCGTGAAGTAAGGGAAATAGTCGTTAAACAAGGCGATCTGGTTATTCTGGCCTTTCGCTTTTTTCTGGTCGGAGGTTTGCGAGAAGGTCTCGTGATCCAGCAGGTTCTCGTTCCACAAACGGTTCATGAACGTCAAGTAACCCTTGTAGCCTTCCTCTTGCGGCGAATAGTGAACCTTGCCATCCTTATCGGCATAGATCGTCTCGTCATACATGCCCCAGAATCCGAAGAAGAACATGCGCAGATCGTCCAGCTTCACGGAAGTGAGCGGAATTTCGTCCTTCTTCCCGTTTCCGTTAGGATCCTCGTCCCTCACCCGCTTCAGGAAGTTGTACAGCTCCTCCGTCGTCTTCGGCAGCTCCGTTACGTTTAACGCCTTGAGGAACTTGCCGTTGTACCACATCGGACTGCGGTACCAGATCGCCGACAGATCGATGTACGGAAGAGCATACATATGTCCGTCAGGCGTCGTAAACGATTTGCGGATGTCCGGATGCTCGTCGAAAATTTTCTTGAGATTCGGCGCGTAGCCTTCGTCAATATACTTCTCCAGCGGAATAAGCACGCCTTGGGTTCCGTACGTCACCTGCTCAGCCGGCGTCAAATCCGGAGCGTAGAGGACATCCGGCAGGTCTCCGCTCGCGAATACGAGGTTCTTCTTCGTGGAGAAGCTGTCCAGCGGCGTCAATTGATAGGTGAACTTGATATTCGTCAGCTTTTCCATTTCCTTTAACGCCGGCATGGTGTTCCAGTCTGCTTTGCCCACGTCCTGCGACATCATCTTAAGAGTGATCGGCTTGTCTACGATAGGAAAGCCGTCTTTTTTTACGCCGCTATCGGTAGAAGCCTCGGGTGAAGAAGAATTTGCAGAAGAGGATGGCGAAGCGGAATTGTTGTTCTCGCCCGAAGAACTGCAGGCAGCCAGCATGCTGGCTAACATGGTAACGCTGAGAATAACGGATGATGCCCTGGAAATCCTGTTCATGCAATACACACTCCCTTTTATTAGTTGATTGATATGGGAAGATCAGCCCTTAACGGAACCGATCATTACACCCTGAACGAAATAACGCTGCAAGAATGGATAGATCACGATAACCGGAATGGTAGCGACGATAATAACGGCATATTTGACGAGCGCCGCAATCTCCGCCTTGCTGTTCATGGCCGTTGCCGAAGAGATGTCGATCGCGCCTCCTCCTTGCGCCCCCATCTCCTGAAGAACCAGGATTTGACGCAAGACAAGCTGCAGCGGATACTTTCCGGCCTCGTTCAGATAAATGAGCGCCGAGAAATAACTGTTCCAGTTGCCTACCCCGTAAAACAACGCCATTACGGCGATGATCGGCAGCGAGAGCGGCAGTATGATTCTGAAAAACAGCCGCATATTCGAGCAGCCGTCAATCTGCGCGGCTTCCTGCAGCTCCTTCGGAATGGAGCTTTGAAAAAAGGTGCGGGATACGATTATATTCCAGATGGACGCGGCGGACGGAAGAACGATCGCCCACATCGAATTCATCATGCCTAATTCCTTCACGAGGAGATAAGTTGGGATCAAACCGCCGCTGAAGAACATGGTAACCATAAACATGCCCATGAAGAAGTTTCTCCCGACGAAATCTCTGCGGCTTAGCGCGTAAGCTGCGGGCAGCGTCACGAACAAGTTGATCGCCGTCCCAACTACCGTATAGATGATCGTATTTTCGTAGCCAATCCATATATTGGTGTTCTTGAACACCATCTTGTAGCCTTCTAACGTAATACCTTTCGGCCACAGCCACATCTCTCCCGAAGCCACGGCCTTCGGATCGCTGATGGATGCGCTGATCATATACACCAGCGGATAGAAAACGATCAGAAAGGCGAGAAAAACGTACAAGTAATTGCAAGCGAGAAATAGTTTATCGCCCCTGCTCTCTTTAATGCCATGGAACATGCGTCTCCAGCCTCCTTCTTCGTAAGCATTCACTTTACCACAAGCTGTTCTCGCTCGTCCGGCGAACGATCTGATTTACGGCTATCAGCAGAATGGCGTTTATGACGGAATTAAACAGGCCAACCGCTGCCGAGAAGCTGTATTGGGCATTCTCCAGACCGGAACGGTAGACGAAGGTAGCGATGACGTCGGAAGACTCCATATTAAGCGGATTCTGGAGCAGCAGGATCTTTTCGAACCCAACCCCAAACAAGCTCCCCATGTTCAAAATAAGCAAAATGGTCATCGTCGGAATCAAGACGGGTATATTAATGTGGCGAATGCGCTGGAACCGCGAAGCCCCGTCGATAATGGCTGCTTCATGAAGCCCGGGATCCACGCCGGATAAGGCGGCCAAATAAATGATCGTCCCCCAGCCCGCGCTCTGCCACACGTTCGAGAATACGTACATCGTCTTGAACCATTTGGGATCGGTAAGAAATTCCGGTGTGCCAAAGCCAAGCCATTGAATGACATGAACCAGAATTCCGGTAGACGGCGACAGGAAAGATATAATCATCCCGGCCATAACGACAACCGATATGAAGTGAGGAGCATAGGTAACCGTCTGGGCCATCTTTTTGAAAAAGCCGTTGCGTACTTCATTAAAGGCCAGCGCCAGTATGATCGGAATCGGAAAGCCAATCGCTAGATCATAGAGACTGACGCTCAGCGTATTCCAGATCAAGTCCCAGAAATAATAGGAATGGAAGAACCGGTCAAAATGGTCCAGTCCAACCCAAGGACTTCCCATTATTCCTTTGGTCGGGATAAACGATTTGAACGCGATCTGGACGCCGTACATCGGCAGGTAACAAAAGATAAGAAAGTAGAAAAAAGCCGGTGCAACAAAAAGGTACAATTCCCAGTTCTGCACGATCCTTCTTCCGAGCCGCTTGGTCGAAGTCCCGGATCGTAGCGCCATGCTGCCCGTTGCGGCAGCCTTCGAATCTTGCATCGGATCACCTCTTCCAAATAGGTTCAAGTGCTCTCGCCGCGAAGGAACGTTTGCTTGTCCTTGTCAGCGCTTACTTCCGAGGATAGAGCATGGAAGCGGCCAACGTAAATATGTCGTTTTCGTGAACGCGAAAAGCACTACCCGACAAGGCCGGAGCAATGATGACAATCTCTACAGACAATCGGACAATATGTTGTTTTCGCAGCGGGATTAGGCGCCCAGCCTGTCCTTGTCAAAATTGACATATTCGAATCTATCCGAAGACAAAGAAAAGCCGGGTCAACAAGGACCCGGCTTTCCCTATTATAAGGGCAGCTTTTTCGTTCTGACAATGGAAACATTCCCTGTTAAGGCTTCAGGCAGCTGAACATCAAGCTCAATCTCTTCCGGAGCCGAAATTCGAAGGGACATGACGTCATCCGCGATGCTCCAGTCCACCTCGATGGTTCCTCCGTCTGGAAGCGGTACTGCGCCTCTTGCCCATTTCAAATCGCATGGAGCCGGCTCGATCCTCACTTTGCTCCAGCCGCTGTCCAGCCGTTTGACTCCAAGCACGTTGCGTCCCAGGAAATAAGCCGGGCCAGCAGACCACGCATGACAATGGCTGCGGGTAAGCAGCTCGGCATTGGCGCGATTTTCCGTAAAATTCGGGTACATCTCCCAGCATGTCGTTGCATCGTTTGCGATCATCAAGCCGTAATTGCGGCGGATATCGTCAAGCATGGCGGGGATATGCCGCATCGCTTCCAGCGCTTCATAGTAGAAGAATGACATAAACGGACTGCCGATCTGCACAAACGACGCCGGCGGCTGTAGAAGATAGGATTCCAGCTTTGCTCTGCGCTCCCCTTGAGCGATGCCGCACAATAGAGCAACGACCTGCGTCTGCATGCTGTAGATGTCCGAGCGCCGTCCGTCAGCATGAATACAATCGAGGTAAGCTCCGCGCTCCTCATCCCATAAATGATCGTTTATGGCTTGTTCCAGTAATACAGCCGCTTCGGCAAAAGAGACTCCTTCATCCGCTTTCCCTGCTTCGACGGACATTTGTACCGCTTGCCGGAGAGTCTTTGTCAGGAACAGATTCTGGTGGGTAACGACACCTTCGTTCGGCTGGTCAATCGGCGCCCAGTCGAGCAGGTTCCAGCCCCGCATGTCGAGCAGCCCCTCCGCATTGATGTGGGTCAAATAATGCTCGAGCGTAAAGCGGACATGGGGCCACATCTCGGCGGCAAAAGCCTTGTCTCCCGTATGTTCCACATATTCCATCGTCGCGAGCACCCAGAAGAACGTCCAGTTCGGAATAACGCTCGTCCAGCCGCTTGGCACCTGATCCATATAGAGCGGGGATCTGTCCTTCGAGCCCGGGACAAGACGCAGGCAGCGTTTCACGATGTCCAGCTCGCCAAAAACATAATAGTTAACCAATGCCTCGTTGCGGCTGTCTCCCACCCAGTAAGTCTGCTCGTATGAAGGGCAGTCTACAAACGTATCCTCCATGCAGTTCCGGGTCGTATGCTGGCTGATCGCCCAGATGTCGTTCAGCAGCGGGTCGGAGCTATGGAATGTTCCGGCTTCCGCAACCGGATAAGTGCTCTGCACCATATAGACCTCATGCAGCTTAACAGGCCCTGCCGCTCCTCTAATGGTCAGCACCGCGTAACGGAACCCGCGCCGGACCGGCGATTCGTATTGCTGCCGGCCTTCCCGGCAAACGTATCTGAACGTATTATCGAGACCAAACGTATGCTGCCGGAAATCCGCTTTTAAATATTCAAGGCCATATACATCCACAACCGTCCCAGCCGGAGCTTCAAGCTCGAAGCCGAAAAAGCCGGTCCGCTGCTTGCCGAGATCAATGACGAGCTCGGTATCTCCATCTTGGAAGCGAGGGATTACCGCATATTCCCGCACTGCCGTCAGGCAGGCATTAAGAGCCGAAGGCAAGGCGTACCGCTCGGCTTCCGGACGCCATACATTGGAGCCAAATACGTCCTGCTCGGTATAATAAACGCCTTCCAGAGGGCGGATCCAAGAGTGAACGGCAGCAAGCTCCTCCATTGAAGCGGCTCCTGCCGCTTTTATATAGTTAGGCTCATTCCGGTCAATCTGCCTGTTTTCCCTTGTATCCATGTATTCCGTATCGTCAAAAGGTCCAATAAGCAGCCACGGCGTCTCCCCGGCCGGATCGGGAGAATGAAGCGAGAACTTCTGCTCCGAATGGATCGCCACGTGGTAAGCCCCCCCATGATCCCCTTGGGTAATATCAAGCAGAAGAAAATGCTCGCCGGCTTCCAGCTCTACCTCATAGTAACGCTCCGGATCGTTGCCGTAACTCTTCTCAATCCGTTGTCCGTCGATCCAGAGCTTCTCGCCGCGGGATTGCAAGATGCCAACCGTCACCTGGCCGGCTTCGGCCAGCGAAAGCGTCGTTGCCATGTAGCCCATATATTGGATAGGATTGGCATGCTCCACCGAACCGGGAACCATTGCGTTCCGAAGATCGATAGCTGCCGTCCAGGCAGGCGGCTTAACCCGCTGGAGGGACTCAATGCGGGAAGGATACAGCTTCTCTTCCGTCAGGAACGGGATATCGCGGGGAATCAGCTTCTTCCACGGCCCTTCCCCGACTTCAGCAACGTGTGAAGCCTGCAACCAAGAAGAATCGTCGTAGGCTGTCTCCGTCCAATCGCCATCCGATTCCCTCGCATCGTAAATTTCCGCAAAGCCTTGCTGACACGACATCCGGGGAGCCGCGGTATGATGGCCTCTCAGCTTCTCCGTCTTCCAGGACGTATCCGTCGCTGCCAGCACGTCAGCGCCTGAAGCGATTTCCGCGAGAAGACCGCCCTTCCCCCGCAAATAATAGAAGTTGGTTACGCCAAAATGCAGCACAAGAACGGCAATCGTGTTCCTTCCGCCCGACTGAAGTAAATGACCGATGGAATAGGTATCGTAAAACTGCTCCTCCGGCCAAGAACGGACCGGACCTCTGCCGACTTGCACCCCGTTCACATAAGCAACGTATCTCGAATCCGCGCTAATTCGCAGCTGCGCATCGGATGCTCCCTCCCCCGGCACGTCAAACGTTGAACGGAAGCAGCGCCATTCGTTGCGAGGGCTTTCCTCCTCCCCTCCCCAAATCCATCGAGCCTTCCAAGCCGTTTCCTTCATCGTCTTTTCCTCCTCGTCCTATTGAAAGCATTTTCTGACTGCCTTGTCTTCACCGCAACTTAATTCCAGTTATTGGCGTTAAAGGAATAGAGCTCATACCTTAACTACCAAGGAGGAATAGGTTTGTCGGACAAGCTAATGGGCGCGGCAGCGATTATTACCAATACCGAAGGCAAGGTGCTGCTGGTCAAGCATAGTTATGGCAAGAACAATTGGGATCTGCCGGGAGGCAAATCGGAAGCTAACGAATCGGCGCAGCAGACTGCCGCAAGAGAAGTGGTTGAGGAGACCGGGTTGACGGTCGAGATTGGCGCGTTAACGGGGATCTATTACGATCCGGCTTATGATATGCACCACTTTGTCTTCTTGGCGGATATTCATGGCGACCGGCATCCCGTGCCAAGCTCTCCGGAAATACTGGAATGCCGCTATTGCGATCCCGCTGATCTCCCCCGGCCAATCAGCGATTTTACCAGCAACCGGATTCTTCATGCGCTAGATTCAAACCGCAAGTCTCTCTTCCATACCATTAGCCCTAGGCAATGGATTTAAGAGGATCCTCTGGTTAAAAAACAAAGCTCCTTCGCATCCAGCTCATGCTGGCATTAGAGGGAGCTTTATTTTGTTTCTTATTTTCTGCCAAGGGCTTGCCGGATGAGCTCCACTTCCTGCGTTGTCAGCGGCGCTCCCGCCGCCAACGCGTTGGATTCCACTTGACGGATATTTTTGAAGCCGGGTATGACGCATGCATTTGGAGATTGTGCCAACGCAAATTGAATAGCTGCTCTAACCAGATCCTGCGTGCTTTCGCCAAAATTGTCTTTAAGAGGCTGAAGCTGTCTGCGGATCTCGAGCAAGCGTTCCTTGGAATAGGATTGATTCGTTGAACGGATATCCCCTTCCCCAAACTTTGGAGGATGCTCCGGATCGAATTTATCCAGCAGCAAACCTTGAGCAAGCGGTCCGAATAAGACCATGCCTAGATTCTGCTCTTCCGCCCAGCGGAATAGATTGGTATTCTCCCGATCAAATTCATTGCCGAAGGCGTTGTAATGGAACTGCAGCACATCCGGACGAGTTACCGGACATACCCGCATAAAATCGGCATAGCTGTATGCCGATTGGCCAATGACGCGGACCTTGCCTTCCTTCTGAAGCTCGCGCATCGTATCTGCTGCTTCCTCCAGATAGCGGTCTTCCGGGCCAAAGTTCGTATTATGGAAATAATAGAGATCCACATGATCCGTTCCGAGATTCGTAAGCGTCTGCTCCAGCTGGTGACGGATATGCACCGGCTGCATCGCGTTAGGTGCGGTTCCTCTGAACCATCCTACCTTGGAGGCTACAACAACGGAATCGCGGGGAACATCCTTCAGGAACTGTCCGATTACCCGCTCCGAATGGCCGTCGCCGTATACATCCGCTGTATCCAAATGGTTAATGCCAAGCTCATGCGCTCTGCGCAAGCCGGCAAGAGACTCGTTGTCGTCATTGCCCGACCAGCCAACGGGTTCACCGTCCCGCCACGATGGCCCGCCAATCGCCCAGCAGCCCAAGCTAATCTCGCTTACCTTCAACCTGGATCGTCCTAGTACACGGTATTCCATGACTATCACCTCTAAGTGAAATATGAATATTTAATATAACATATGATTCCATTCATTATAACATTAGAGATTTTACGGAATAAGAAGTGAAAAATTATTTACTTAGTTACTCCAGGATACTGTGGGATTGCGACATCAATATGAAGACAATTGGCAATAAACCGCAATAAAAATCCCCTCCGGGCTACCGGAAGGGGATGCTAACTCGGGATAATGGAAGTTTACCCTCGAAACAGGAATATTTGCTTTACGTACCTTATAAAATGAACATCCGTATACGATGCCAGTCGTTTGTTTAGATCGCGATATTCCTCCAGTTTGTCTGAATGGCGTTTACTTCGTTCATCGATCTGCCTATCAAAGCGATGAAGCTCGTTCTCAAGCCGGGTTCTGGCAGCCTCCAATTCACTCGTTAAGGAATCCACCTCAGGATGATGGGCCTGCTTGATCAAAGCTAATCTTTCCTGTGCTTCGGTTTTATACGTTTGTTCCGCATCGGTTAATTTTGACTTTCGATCCTTATACTTTAACGCTATGGCAGAGATTTCACTGTGAGGAAGAACTGCAGGAATTTTAGTCCGGTACTTGCGTTCGATTTTTCTTTTCCAGTCGACCAGCGCCTTCGCTTGAGACCGGCTCATGCCTACATGAACCGAACCGCCGTTTTTTAAAATCAAATAGGCCCTATCGATTTGTTTGCGGCCATAGGACTGATTGATCGTAATGTCCATGAAATCGGCCGGCGTTCGAATTCCGTTCGTTCTTAAACGGCGCTTCATTTCATCGTCGATCTCCGGAATTTTTTCCTGGCTTATCTTATGTTTCGTTATTTGCACTTCCAGCCATGTTTTTTGGAACGAGGCCAATTTGCCGGACAGCTCCGTTTTTTCCTCATGGTCAATGTTCCGTCTTTCGCCAAATAACCCGTTTAAATGAATATGAAGCTCCTTCTCCACCGCTTCCTTTTCATGCCTTTCCCGATAAGCGGCTTCCTCGAGCTTTTGTACGCAAGCGTAGATCGATTCCTCTTCCATTTGACTAAAGCTTTGCTTGTTATCGTTTAATTCCTTCAATTCGCTTCTCAGTTCGGACAGGACAAGCTCCAGCCTTTTTATGTTTTCGCGCGTTTCTCTCTTTTCCCGGACGGCGGGAACCTTTCCGTAACGCCAGCTTAAAAAGGCCATCTCCGTTCCAAAACCTATTATCGAACAGAAGAGTAGCGCTGCGACCGGGGCACTGCCGTACAAAGCAGCCGCGGCTAACGCTGCCGCGAGTAAAATCAGGTAAGAAACGAAGCTGTCCCGCAAAAGCAAATACGTTGATCGCTTTTTGCGCGGCGCCCTGTCCAACGTAATATGGTCCAACACCCATGACGTCCCGCCGGAATACGAGGTTTCCGGCGGCGATATGACGGCATCCTTCCTTGGCATTCGCTTCAAGAACCGATCATACAAGACGATTAGTGAAGTCTTAAATGCCGTATTTTTGGAGGTGGATGAGATAGGGAGGCTTGAAGGCTGCATCTCCTTCTCTCCCGAATCAGGATCTGGGAGTCTAGGCACCTCCGGCACTTCCATGGCCGCGAAAACGCGAAGGGCGTTTGCTGACTTGCGTACCGCTTCTTCTTCAACCATCGTCAGTAATTCGAACGCCCGTGAAACATCCGGACTAACAAAGTCATTCCGCCGAAAAAGTAGGCTTTCCTCCGCCTCACCCGCTTCAAGCGAATGCCATAATGAGGGATCGGAACGAACAGCTTCGATCGATATCCAAATCACCCATGCCGAAAAGTGATCGATATAGGGGCCGAAATGTCCTTCATTCCTTCCCGGGTGTTGGTAGTTCCGATGACCAAGCTCGTTGCTTGGCATGCCGTTTAAAGCGGGGACATACATCCCGTCGTAATCGATCAGAATGATTTCATTATTGTGGATCCATATATTCCCATGCTGCAAGTCGCCATGGCCAATATTGGCCGAGCTCAGCTCGCGGGTCATTATTATCCATTTATCGGAGAGTTCCTGCAGCAGGTCGGCATTTTGCAGGTTCCGCTCCATGTAATCGAGCAGCGACTCTCCTTCCACCCACTGCATTTTTACGATCGGAAACCACTGGCCGTTAATGTTGATGCCTTCGGAAAGATATTCGAATGGGACGAGATAAGGAAGAGGATTGGAGCGTAAATGCAAGCTGATGGCATCGTAGCGGATCTTCTGATCCTTCACATTGTTAGTGAAACACCTGACCGCCCACTCTCTTTCGCCACAATTCAGTTTGTACACGCTGGCGAAGCTTCCCGATATCGGACGGGGGAGGCCGAGCTTATCCAATTCAGGAAAGCCAGCCTGCAGATCCGGGTCCTTGAAGCAGATACGCGGATTTTGGATGGCTTCCCTATAATCCTGCGGAGTGGGCCAGAACAATAGCCTCACTTCCCTTTGACCAGTTTTAGACGAATGAACGTAACATCATCATTTCTAAGATAGAAACAGCCTTCACGATGATGTCGCCGTCTTTCTTCATGCACGAGAGTGTTAAAGTCGCGCTCGCCGGCCAGCTTTTGTATGATGCTTATTACGCTGCTATCTTCCTTGTATCGAGTGAGCAGCCAACAGGCTAGGGCATCGGTCATCAACCAGAACTCGTCTCCCGCTTCCGCGGTACCGCTCCATTTGCGAACAAACGCATGAAGCTGGACGTTATTGGCCGCGTTACTCGAGATGAGAACCGGACGACTCCCGAAATCATCGGCTGTGCTTAAAGGAAAGGAAGCGATCATCGTCTCCTCTCGAACATGAAAAATACAGCTGTCGCCGACCGCAATCGCGTCAAATACCGCGGACTCCGCATCCACCGCGAATCGGAACGTGATGCCCGCTAATGTGGAGAACGCCCCGCTGCCGAGCTTCTCTTGCGCATACCAGGGGAGGCTTTTGCCGCTGGTTTTTTTCTGCCAGGCTTTCGATAATGGTGAGACTGATCTATGGATCTGCTTATCTCCCAATCTGCCAAGGCAATAACCCTTTACGAGCAATCTCGCCCATAGTTCAGCAAACGAGGACTCGCTTGCCCCATCGGCTATGGCGAATCTACAGCATGTCGTCTCCTTGTGAACATGCGTGCTGCTATGGGAGGCATCCTCGTATTCATCGGTGCGGTTTCCTGCCTTAGGCAATAGAAAACATTCGTTTTCGATTCGCATAGCTTTAAGCTCTATCGCAGATTGGCCGGACGCGTTCCGATATCAAGCGCCTGGATCACGAGAGTCAAATCCGCATTGAGGACAAAACCTCTCGCTCCATCGGAAAGATTCAAGTCGTATTCCTGATTGGCGACTCGGATCATAAAAGGCGTCAGCGAACTTGAGCCTTCGTAAAGCATTCTGGAATACGCGTCGGGCAGCGCGTCCGCGGTTTCCGGAAAGCGGAGCTCCACCGCGCTTGGACTATCGGATATGTGCAGGTTGAATAGCAGGACATTTCCGTCATCGGTCGAGAGTGCTCTGATTTGTTCCATTTCAAGTGTAGGATCGCCGTCGGTCGATTCCCCATCCGTGATATGAATGACAACCGGCGGAAAACAATGGGTGTACTCGCTGATCCATTGAGTCAGAACGGTTTGAGCCGTTCTCATCGCTTCGCACATCGGCGTGCCTCCGTTTGCAACGGGTTCAAACCAGACCGGAAACTTGACGAGTTGATCAACCAGTCCGCCTGCCCCATCCGGCACTTTTTTCAACCGCTTATCCAGCTTTGAAGGGTTATCGGCAATTTCGCTAATCGGCACCACTTCTTTCCCCGCTAAAACACCTCCGAACGCCGGACCGACACCGGCGCCGTAGCCAATTACGCCGACATGATAGTAATCGCGTATCCCTTCCGACTTCGCGCACTTGATAACGAGATTTTGCAATAACCGGTTGATGGCGTCCGAAACGCTCTCGGACTTCGTGCTTGCCCCAAACGGATCGGACATCGACCCGGATTGGTCGATAATAAACAAGATACACGACGGATTCGAACGGCTGATTTCAGCTGAATACATGCGCTCACCCCTCCTAATAGATACATAGTTATACCTATTCGAAAGGGGACAAAGTATTGACAATAAATCATTAATAATGACTCTAGCATCATTCAAAATCAACGATGTTGCTGATCTTTGATGATTATGCGTATTGAAGTACCCATTCTTTAATTTGAGCTGCTACAACAGCTACTTCGGCAACCGTAGTATCGACAATAGGCATTGGTGGGCTATATTCTTTATCTGCATGATCAACTAACCATTTTGCAAATTCCTTATAGTCCTGAATCATTTCTTCCGGCCAATTTCTTGCACGTAATCGTATTTCACGGGTTTCATCATCACAGTGTAAATTTAGATAATATACATGTTTAAAATAAGGGTAATCCACGCATTTTTTAATATCCCATGGCATTGCTGTTCCACATATTATCGTCATCCGTCCACTTTCGGCAGTATTTCGTGCAACCCTAAGCCATACGTTTCTTATTTGTTGTTCGTCAGTAATGCCGACTTCGCGGAGATTATCGATATCAAAGATATTGAAATGAGGTAATATTTTTCGAAGCTCATCGATAACATAAGTTTTTCCGGAACCGCTTGAGCCTGTCACAATGAATAGCGGTATTTTTTTCTCCATTAGAGAGTTTTGTTCATTGCCCACATATAGTCCACCTTTTCGCAAATGTAATTCGCTCACTTAACCCTCATCACGTATGAATCTCTATATTCTTGCGGTGAGCAGCCTGTTGAGCTTTTGAAGAACCTTGTAAAGGAGGTAGCTGATTCATAACCTACTTGTCTGGCAATCTCATGTATTTTAATGTTTTCATTCACTAACAATTCTTTGGCTCTTTGAATTCTGGCTGCATCAATGAATTCCGTTAATTTTTTTTTCGTTTCCTGCTTAAATATCCTTGATAAATATGAGGGGTTTAAATACACTTGCTCGGATAATCGAACAAGAGACAAATCCTCACCGAGATGTGAAACTATAAAATTTTGAATAAACGAGATTACATTATCAGCCCTTCTTTTTTGCTCTAGCTTTTGAAGTTCAAAGACACATACGGAAAGCTTTCTTATATAAGTGACCGCATCGCCCCAACTACAAAAATGAACCGTATTAACAAACCGGATTTCACCTATTTTGCCAATAACCTTGTCACGCAATCCCCAACGATTCATATAAGACAATAAGCACATCGAAATAGAGCAGTACACTTGCTGGGCAACCAGATTATTTTTATTTTTTATCAAGCTTAAAGGCAGCAAAATTTGCTCCAGCTCTTCAAAATACTTATCCTTCAGGCCCGATTCTAAATATTGCTCTAAGAAAGTAAACAAATTTGTAGTTGTAAGTGACAGTAATTTTTGCTCTGCTTCAAATTCCTCATCGTTAGAGCATTCCGATTCATTCTCCGCTGCAGCAGTCGAGGGCACTTCATCATCTACTAATAATACCGTATTCTCTGTTCCAATTCGGTAATTCAAAAGGGAATGCAAGGCATGATATTGCTGCGAGATATCATTCCATGTCGTCGGTTTACTGCCAACGGTAAAGCTGATAGAATGATTGAGCTTATCCTGGCAGCTTTGCTGGACGGACTCAAGCATTCCCTTTATGTAGTGTAAGGTATGGACATAATCCTCCGTAGCCGGGTTTACGTTTTCCTTCGGTTGTATAAGGATCGTAAATCTAAAATGATCGTCTAAAATGATGACGCATTTCAAATTAGAGGTAAGATATCGCTTTATCATTTGTCGAACAGAGTAAATTTGCTGTATTTTCTCTAAATAGTTATCGTCTTGGAATGATAGATCATCTAATTTGCCTACAACAAGGATAACCGGGGCTTCATCCGTAATGGGCAGAGAAAGCTGGTCAAATTGCTCCTTCGTTGCCTTTACCATCGAGCTCCCCTTTAATAAGCTAAGCAGATAACCTTCCTGAAACAGTTCCAATGCGATGTGAATTTTTTCTTTGGCTTCTCTGATGAGATCACCGGTTTTGATTTCCTTACGGATTTTGAACACCGTCTCTTCAACAACTTGTATGATCTTGTCAATATCTTCTAATTTCAGAATATAGCTTACATCGGGATGCTGGATCGCTTTATAGATATAGCTAAATTCGCTGTGACCCGTTAAAAAGATGATTTTGCATTGCGGCCACTGTTTAAATATTTCATCCATCAGTTGCAGCCCGTTAATATTCGGCATATCGATATCCGTTAACACAATATCCATACGGGTGCGATGCAGCCACTCTATCGCTTCTTCACCGCTATATGCCTTATACACGTCAAGCGATAAGTGGTCCATCCCTCTAAATACCTCAAATAAATGATTAACTATAATTTCCTCGTTATCTACAATCAAAAGTCTTAACATGGCTACTCCCTCAGCTTAGCATGAATTTGCAATCTGACTAATAATCCTCCCAGCTCACTTCTTGCTACCTGCAGCCCATACTCCTCACCATAGATCAGTTGCAATCTTCGATGAATATTGTTTAGCCCAGACGATTCGCTGCTGTGTGCTTCCATGAATTGTTTTTCTAGATCCAGCAATTTGTCATCGGTTAATTGCTTTCCATTATCCTCGACAAAAATCGATAGCTTATCATCTGTCGTTTGGAAATAAACCCGAATGGTGACGGGACCTTTTGAATGCTCTACCGCATATTTAAAAGCATTTTCGATAATTGGTTGCACGATTAATCTAGGGACGCTGATTTCCTTAAAGGAAGGCGGACAGTCTTCAAATTCAATCGTCAGCTTGCTTGGATAACGCATTAACTGAATATCGGCATAGGTTCTTGCATGCTCAATTTCCTCATACAAAGAAATAAAGTCGGAATCATTTTTCGTAATAAACTGAAAATACTCCCCTAATAGCTTGGTGAAAGGAATCAAATTCTCATCCTTTACTTTCGCCATCATGTTCATTAAGAAAAAGCTATTGTATAAGAAGTGGGGGCTGATTTGAGATTGAAGATGCTTTAACTCGGCTTTTTGTTCAAGAATTTTGTGTTTGTACACTTGATCAATGAGATTCGAGACGTTTTGAACCATGGAATTAAAGCCCTTGTTTAAGTAATCAAATTCATTGTTGTGATTCACTTCCACTTTGACATTGAAATTACCCTTTTCAACACTGCGGAACGATTTCACAAGCTCCTTCATCGGACGTTGAATTAACTGGTAGGTGTAAGCATAGATAAACGTGACAAGGATGAGTACTACACCCGTAAACACCCATAGCCACACGTAAAATCCTTTTGTCGGAACCAGTACAGCATCTTTAGGTATGAATCGAAACAGCACCATATTCAAGTATTCGGATTTCTCCGCGATGATGAACGTGTCGCCATGACTAATCACTTCGCCAATTTTGAATTCGCTTTCATTTCTTGCGAACGAATGAACGACATCGTCGAACATGTGATCCTCGTCGCTATATATCGTTAACCCGTTTGTTAGATCCAGCAAAATCGACTGACTGTCGGGATAAGTATCGAACTGCTTTAACGCTTCCCGGAATACTTCCGTATTTAGTTCGATTTCAATCATAAACAAAGGGCTTAACCCCATGTTGCCCGATAGAAATGTACTGAGATGAAGGTTCCCATTATACATTAATAATTGAGCGCCCTTCATGCCTTCCGGAATTCTTAATGCTTCAAATTTGTCCCTATTCAAAGCGCCCACTGATTTTTTGGAGGAAATGGTCTTTTGTATAGGGTAAATATGCGCGCTAACATTTGAAATATAAGCATTGCTATTTTGTATGGATACCAGGCGATGATGCAGCTTTCTCATACTCTCCATCTTTTCGTAATCGTCCATAATCGTATATCGTATCGCAAGCTTATTTAAATCCTCATCATTTAAAACATCATATTGCAATATTTTTATTCGATCGATTTCTGCCTCCAGCCCCTCTAAATAAAAGGTAACCTGAGCCGTCGTTGATTTGTAAATTTCATCTTTAACCGTCTTTAAGCTCCAGTTGTACATATAAATACCTAAAGCGACAATGACCAAGATTGCGGCTAAAAATGTTGCCATTAATCTAACAAAAATGCTAGATTTAATCGCCACCCCCTCCTTCTATTTCTTTTCCTACATATTAACAAAAAATCATAGCACAAAACATGACTATTTCTTTTATCGCTAGCGGCCTCTTGGACGGCTGATCGCGATCAGCCTTTAACACTGCCTAGAACCATACCTTTTACGAAATACTTCTGTAAAAATGGATAAGCGCAAATGATCGGCAGAGCACCTAAAAAGATCTGTGCGGACTTTAACGTTTTATCGGAAATTTTAGCCATTACTTTCGCTTCCTCAGGTGTTAATGTCGTAAATGATTTTTGTACAACAACCGTTTGCATATAACTTTGCAGCGGATAATTGCTTGGATTGTTCATATAAATGAGCCCGTCAAACCAGCTATTCCAATGACCGACCAATGAAAACAATAAAATCGTTGCAATAGCCGGCATGGATACCGGAACATAAATGCTCCATAACGTTCTCCAATGGCCTGCTCCGTCTATAAATGCGGATTCGCTTAATTCCTTTGGGGTTAGCCTAAAGAAATTCAAAAGGACGATTACGCTAAATACAGGTACCGCACCAGGCAATATTAATGCCCAAACCGTATCGATGAGTCCTAATTCCTTGACCAGCATGTAGGTTGGGATTAAACCGGCACCAAAGATCATCGTGATGAAAAAGGTCCATGCATAGAAGGCTCGAAAACTAAAGTCTTTCTTTTCCTTGGATAAAGGATAGGCAATCGTTGTCGCTAACAACACATTAATTGCGCCGCCAAGAGCGATGCGCTGCAGGGATACAAGCATGGAGTCCCAAAAGGCTTTACGCTGAGCAACAAATTCATAGGAGGTTAATGAAAACTCTTTTGGCCAAAAGGTTACCGTACCGGTAGACGCAATCGCGCTTGACGATAAGGATATCGCTAAAATATGAATCATCGGAAGCACGCAAACCGCAGCGACCAAAAGGAGAAAGATATTGTTAATGACTAAAAACCAGTCTAGTTTTTTTTTGATTCGCATTCCTATACCTCCTAAAAGATTCGATAATCAGCAAATTTATAAGCAAAAAAATAAGAGGTTGAGACAAGGATCAATGCAATGACGGATTTAAACAAACCGACTGCCGTAGCTACGCCAAACTGCGCATCCAACAAACCGATCCGATAGACGAAAGTGTCGAGTATGTCTCCACTCTCATAGACCATCGGGCTGTACATATTAAAGATTTGGTCAAAGCCTGCATTCAGAAGATTCCCTAAGCTCAAGACCATCAATAATACGATAACCATCTGAATACCGGGTAGGCTAATGTGTATCGTCTGCTTCCAACGATTCGCCCCATCCATTTGAGCCGCCTCGTACAGATTCGGATTAATCCCGGTTAACGCAGCAAGATAAATAATCGTTCCGTACCCGAAATCTTTCCACGTATCCGTTAGTATCATCGTATACGGGAACCACTTATTGTCACCCAAAAAGAATATGGAATCAAAGCCAAGCTTATTAATCAACGTATTAATAAGTCCGTTTGTAGGGGACAGGATGTCGATAAAGATGCCGCCCAATACGACCCAGGAGAGGAAGTGCGGCAGGTATATCGCCGTTTGAATGCTGCGCTTCAATAGGACATGCTTCATTTCGTTTAACAGCAACGCAATCACGATGGGAACAACTAAGCCCAAGATGACCTTCAAAGACGCAATATAAAAGGTATTCCACAAAATATTGTCGAAATTGGGCAGGCTCATCACATATTTAAAATTTTTCAAACCGACCCATTGTTGATCGCCAAAGAGCCTTTTAGCCGGAATAAAGCGTTGAAACGCTATAATAATGCCAGCCATAGGAACATAGCTAAATAGGATGACGAATAGAAACCCTGGCAAGATCATGAGATTTAACGGCAATTCTCTTTTCAATTTTTTTAAATTCAGCTCAATCACCTTCTCCTATGGATTAAGAAAATGGAAAGCAAGGATGCTCCTTGCTTTCCATAACGTGTTATTTGTTTGATGCGTACCACTCATTGACTTCTTTCGTGATGTCTGTTCCGCCAACTTTATACCAGTTGTCTACGAATTTATCGAAATCATCCAAAGGCACCGCACCCATAATAATTTTGACGAATGTTTCTTTCTCCAATGCCTCTAATGTAGATTTTCTTTCAGCCATCGTTTCTGTCGGCGGACCGGCAAACGCTTCATACTTGAATCGTTCATTATCCATATAATTAACCCCATGCCTGTAAACGCCCTCTGCTCCGTAGATCTTAGGCCAACCCCATTGCGAAACATCCCCGTCTTCGAAAGCTTTAATATTGCGATAAATAGCTAATGCTTCACCCGTTAAGCTGTCAAAGCTATTATCTTTTCTAGCCTTTTCGATTTCCTGGAAAGCTCGAATGTTTTTAAATGCTGACGCAGGCTGAACCGGGGAGTACTTCCACACCCCTACGCTATCATTTGCTGCCGGCATGTAATAGTAGTCAAAATCTCCTGTTTTGCCCCAGTTAAGCTCCACGTGTAAATTGAACATTTTGATAAGCGCCTCAGGGTTCGAGAATCCCTTTCTTACTACCCAATAGCTGTCCGCTTGGAATCTTTGCGGAGAAAGGGCCGGTTTACCGTCTACGGAAACAAGAGCATAACCTACCCAGTTGGCATTTGGATCATTTTGATAATTGCTGATGAGCGGATACATGGGATTCCATTGAGCGCCAAAATCAATGCCGATTTTACCGGCTGCAATACTCTCGGCTACTTTGCCACCGTCTTTAACCCCGAACTCTTTATCAAGCTGACCTGCCTTATACATATCGGAAAGCGCTTTCAATGATTCCTTAACTTCAGGGAGCGTGCTGCCCCAAACTAACTTTCCTGAGCCGTCATCAATCCACATATTCGGATAAGCATGGTAGCCCGCAAAAAATCCTTCCAAGCCCATTGCGCCGCCGTATAAATCTTTTGTTAAAGCTAAGCCATACGTATCATTTACCTTGTTCCCGTCTGGATCCTGTGTTGTAAACGCTTCGGATATTTTCAGCACATCCTGCAGGGAGGTTGGCTCAGGAAGCTGTAATTTGTCTAACCAATCCTTGCGGATCCATAAATAAACGCCATCACCGTAAACGTCAGCCTTACCAAGCCCCACAATCTTTCCGTTAACTGCAGCAGAATTAAGCACAGCCGGTCCTTGTTCAGCGTAAAGTTTCTTTAGATCTTCCGATGCGTACTGCTCCCAATATGGCGTTAAATCCTCGATTAAATCCGCTTCGGCTAGCTGCTTCATTTGCGCTGGCGTTACGCGAAGCATATCTGGCAAGTCACCGGATGTTAACGTAACATTCATTTTTTGGGTATAAGCATCGCCGGTGCTAACTGTCCAGTCATACGTAACATTAATGCCCAGTTTCTCAGAAAACGCTTTCAACCATCTGTTGTTTTCAATCGTTTCTCCTGGAGTTTTAGGAATGATATTATCTTGGGTGTCATTGTCAACATCACGAGTAAAGCGAATCGTAAGCGGCGTTTCATACTTGCCGAACGGATCAGCATCTCCGGAAACCGATTCCTTCGGTTCATTGCTGCCCGTATTACTGTTGTTTGCTGGACTCTGAGCTCCAGTATTCGTTTGTTTCTCGGGTGAATTGGAGCTGCATGCTGAAATAAAGCCCGTTGTAAGCATCAGCGATAACATAAGAAGTATTGCTTTTGAAGACGGTTGATTTTTCTTCACCTTAAAACCCCTCTCATATAGTGGGAATACTAAGCACATTTTAAATTCTATGTTATTTTTTACTAATCGTATATTTTCAATTTGTTACTTCATTATCATCTCTTTACTCCATGCCATCCCCCTATGCTTTCACTTTTTTAGATCGTTGTCATTTTTTTACCTTCTCGTCTAAAGCACACATACCCGTTTCAAGTGCGCGGACAATACGCTCCGATTGAACTCGATTTGCCCTTTCTTTAACAAAAGCTGCAGCAGATCCTCCGATCTGCTGCAGCTTTTGTGATTAAGCTATAGTTGATATCGCAACTCCGCTGCTCTTCATTTGACTGTAGAGCCGTTTATTTTCATCCGGTAGACTCCTGCCTCACCGAGAAAATCATCTCTTGTTAATCCCTTTTCTCCAAGCAAAATCCGATAGTTCGTTATGGTACCATCATGCGAGATAATCAATACTCGCTTATAACTTTCCGGGATCCAATTTAATAATTGCTTTGCATACCCTTCGAAAACCTCTTGGTCTATCCTATTTATACCTTCCTTCCAACAGTCCAAATTAAAATCGAGAATTTTTACGTCTCCATATAGGTTTGTAATCTCAGTTTTAGAAAGGATCTGATCACAAGATAGAAAAAGGGATTCTTGATTTTGTGGGAACATTCTTGGACCAACAAAAGGGGAAATAATGAAGTCTAAGCTATTGTGTAATATCAAAGCTGTTTCAATTGTACGTTTGGTTGGACTTACAAGCATCAAATCATCAGGGTTAATTCTTACTTTGTCTCGCAGTTGAGCTACCTGAAACACGCCGTATTCTGTCAGACTAGGGTGTAAAGTATTCAACCGATTGGGATAATCGTTGAGGTGTTCTCCGTGACCGTGTCGAATAAATAAAAACTCCATCTATCTGCCCCCTAGCTTTATAACTCCAATGGCTAATCACCTATAAATCTTTTCATAGAAAACCATTGTCATTTTGTCGTTAATTACTTTTGTTGCACCTGTTTTTTTATAGCCTATCTTCTCATACAAATAACAGTTTCCTTTCTCTTGTAGGATGGTACCCAACTTCCATGACTTTGCATCATCATATATCTGCTCAACCATTGTAAAAACTTTTTGAGCTATTCCTTTTCCTTGATGTTCTGGCAGTATAAAAATTGGGCTAATACTATAAATTTGATTATCTTTTTTCACGACTCTAATTCCACCTACAGCAGCCTCAAGATAATGAATGATGAAATAATCCGTAAAAGATTGATTGATTTGAGTGATAATTCTTTCTAAGGTTTCATTGGCGGGGCTTGTTTCAAAATCCTGATATTTTTCCAACAAGGGCATAAACGCTTTGACCTTCATTTCATGAATATTCACTGCATCTTTTAATTCTGCTTTACATATTGAAACCTCCATTAAATAGATCCCTCCAACATTAAGGATTAACATAGCCTCTTTCAATGCAGCTCCTTTAAAGTTACACGATCGGAAGAGAGTAGGAGACGCTACAACTACCAGCGCGCATACCTTGCGGATAATTTATTTGAGTTGAATCATGTTTATTTTCTTAAGATTCCTCGGAGTAAGCGTTTCCATAGATTCTATATTTTGACAGGTTGTAAACCTGGTAAATATACAACATCATATAGTTGGGCGTTTGTCAAATTGGCAATGTGTCCGAATACGATGCGGTAAGCCGTAGGCCCACCGGATCGAAAAATAAGGAGGATTTTCATTTATGTCAAAACGTTTTGGCAGAATGCTCGCGTTCCTCTGTTGCTTGGTAATGGTGGCGTCGCTAATGTCTGCCAGCTTTGCCGCCGCCAATGACAACAGCGAGTACGCAGAAGCACTTGATGGCGACCTCAGTTCTACAACTCTTGCAAGCTTGCAGGCGAATGAAACGCCGACCGCCATTTTCGGAACTCCCGAACTCGGGTCAAACGACCCACTGTGGGCCTTGACAATGGAACATCCCATCAATAAAAGCACTGTACCCGACGACCCTAGACCCCATGCCACAGGCACAGCCAGAATCCTTTGGGACCACGACTACCTGTATGCCCGCGTAGTTGTGGAGGATAGCAATCTATATAAGGGAGCCGGCGGAGATTACCAGTACGACAGCCTGGAGTTTTATGTCGGCAATGGATCCGGAGGCTCAAACCAATGGCGTGTCAGCGCGACGGGCGTGTTTTCAGGGCAGTCCGCTCCTGGCAGAGCTGCGTGGACCCAGATCACGGATACTGGATATATCGTGGAGATGAGAATACCCAAAGGAACCTTGACCTTACAGGAAGGCAAGCTTACCTTTGAGGTCTATATCAATAACTCGACGGAAAAGGGCGGTGATCGCTATGAAGTCGTTTCCTCTTTCGGAGTTCCGGACGCGGGTTATTCCAGCGATGCTTCATTTACAGACAGCCTGCAGCTCACTTCAGCCAATGAAGCGGATACCAGATTCTCAATCACCGCCACGGCGGGACCGGGCGGTACAATAACGCCGGACCCACCCGGCGATGTTCTGAGACTTGCTAAGGGCTCAAGCAAACAATTTTCGTTTAACCCCAATCACGGCAAAATTGTAGATACCGTAACGGTAGACGGCGAGGCCGTGACTCTAACTGCTGGCACTTATACCTTTGCAAACATTGAGGCTGACCATACCATTCACGTGACATTCAAAAACGATCCGAACGCGAAGCAGCTTCCCTTTATCGTATGGAATGACAACTTCGCCCGTGGCGAGTACACGACGGCCGTCATCATTGACTTAGGCGATGGGAAGGCGGCGTTAAGCTCCGCGCTTAAACCGGGCTTGTTTACCGTATCGGCTAGGAACACGACCCTCAGCGGCGACTCGGTGACCTTTGAAGGGACGCGCAAGATCGCAAGGGTATACGCCAACAACGAACCAAAAGTACGCGGCTATCTGGGCACGGTAAGCCATTCACCGGATTATCAGGAAGAACTGGCTAGCGGCCGATACATCGTAGTTGAGTTTGAGTTTTATTCAGAGAGCGGCGGCAATATAACGCTGGACGGCAACAGTAACTCGACAAAGCAAGTTTACAACATCGTCCAGAACGACGAGATCCAACTAACAGATGGGAGTTCGCTTCGCAACGTGGTTTTTGAACAGGACAAAGTTGTGAATCCGATCCTTGACAAGTTTACAACACCTACGGGCGATTCGGTCAATCGCGCGCTCTACCTTCACAAGGATGGCAACGGTAACGTGGTGCAACGATTGCCGCTGTATGTCTATACTCACGGCCGGTCACGCGGCGGCACAAACGCTGAAACAGACCCTAAAGCGGCCATGAAATCCGCCAATGGCTCGGTCGCTTTAATGAAAAAAATGGAGGAAAACCCTAAAAAATACGCCAGCCATATCCTGAATATTTCCTATAATGGCGTATCTACTCCCTCCACAGCCAATGTTAAGAAGGTTATAGACGACCTGGTTGCCAGCGGCGCAGTAGACCCTAACCGTATTTACGTGGCAGGCTTCTCCTGGGGCGGCTTGTATACGAACACCTTAGTTAACGACTACCCCGGCTTCTTCGCGGCCGCAGCACCTATGTCTCCGGTAAACGGATCACCGAATGCGAGCACCAACGACGCTCACGCCAAACTGGCCTATTGGATGTTTATCAATGCGAATAACGTTGGAATATACCAGACTAACCTCGCTACCTTCATAAACACCAATATGCCGAAAATGACCAACGCGAGAGCTTCCCGCTTTGAGAGCAATGAGGCTCTTACATGGCCCTACAATCAATATGATCAGCCGAGTCAGAGGCCGAATCCGGACAACACACCTGCCCTGCCTGATTATATAGCGCACGAGGTTGAAGCTGCGGTTCTTTACAACCAGATAACGATGGGGAATTGGAGCATAGCTCCAACGGCGCAGTCCCCTAACTTGCCGACTTGGAGCAATGACTACACAGACGTCTTTGATTGGATGTTCGCGCAGAGAAAAACGGACGGTCCCGGTGCTCCGGGCAGCTTCAAGGCAACGGCGGGCGACGGACAGGTCGCATTAAGCTGGACTGCTCCGGCTGACGACGGTGGCAGCGCGATATTGGGTTACAAGGTCTGGTATGGCAGCGTGACGCTAGTCACACTGGGTGCGGCGGAGACCAAATATACCTTCACGGGCCTGACAAACGACCAAGCCTACACCTTCAAGATCGTTGCGGTAAATGCGAAGGGCGAAGGCGCGGAGATCAGCGCAACGGCTACGCCGACGAAGACGACAACTTCTGGTGGCAACAGCGGAAATTCGGGCAACGGGACAGACGCGGGATCGAAGTCGAACTACACTGTGAATACACCTAAGGATAAGCCCGCGGTCACAGACAAAAACGGCAACACCACCTTGCCCGGCGGCGGCGAGATCGCGATCAAGGGTGGGACGAAAATCAAGGTACCCGAAGGCACAACAATCGACTCAAACGATAAGATGACCCTTCCGGCGGGCAAGAGCGCCGAAGTGGCGCTATCCGGCGGCATGTCGCTGAACCTCCATGAGGGTACGGAGCTTGTGTTCGATGACGACACCCCGCTGGGCTTCCTTGTGTTGTCGGGCAATCCTTTCAGGGATGTCAACAAGGCCGACTGGTTCTACAGCTACGTAAACTTCGCCTACACATACGGTCTTTTCAACGGCATGACGTCCACGACGTTCTCACCGGGCACCTCAATGACGCGCGCGATGTTCGTGCAGGTACTAGCCAATCTTGAGAACGTAAACCGCTCCGACTACACGAGTTCCCGCTTTAGGGACGTAACGGACGGGCAATGGTACACGGCGGCAGTCGAGTGGGCAGCCGAAAGCCGAATAGTCAACGGTATAAACACAAACCTGTTTGACCCCAATTCACCGATGACGCGCGAGCAGATGCTGGTAATCCTGTACAACTACATGAAGTACAAGGGCTATGAGATACCTGAAAGCCAATCTAAGTCCTTCGCGGACGAGGGTGAGATGAGCTCATGGGCGCTCAAGGCCGTTCAGGCGCTGCGGGGCATCGGCATTGTATCAGGCAAGCCGAACAACCTCTTTGACCCGAACGCCACCGCCACCCGCGCCGAAGTAGCCACTATCTTTGTAAGATTCGTCGAATATATGGCTAAGTAAAAGCGTAAACAGAAAAATGCGGCCCCTTCCGGCTGGACGCGACACTCCACATGCGCTGTCTGAGAAAATCGTCGCGGATATGCTCGAGTAATAAATCGATTAGATTGCTTAAAAATAGAAACAGCGGTAGCTTTGGACTCAGATATGCAGTCGCAAAACTACCGCTGTTTCTTGTACTATCGAAAATCCCCATTCCACAGTCTTCTTACTTCTTTTAATTCTAAATTTTCAAAACTTAATTTATATATATCCGGTTTCTCCAGTTGATTTAAAAAATCCAAACCATAACTCGAATCAAAATTGTTCATCATCAATGTCATTACAAGTCCATGAGTTCCGATAGCTATTTTTTTCCCGGAGCGTTCTTTTAATAATTTTTTTATCACTGATACAGATCTATTCTGGCATTCATAATTAGACTCCCCACCCGGTAAACAATAATCAAAATCATAAAATTTCTCATGAATAACCGACATTAAATCTTCAATAACTTCGCTAGCAAAATGCCTTTCCCTGAGATCTTCAAATATTTCGATATCTAATCCCACGTTTAGTGCCAATCCCTCAATACTCAGAATTGCTCGGCTATACGGGCTGGATATGACGACATCAATACCTTCTTCTTTAAGGATTTCTGTAACTTTTTCAACATCGTCCTTGCCCTTAGCGGTAAGTCCCCTTGTTCTTTCCGTTCCTTCATTGTAAGGTGATTCAGCATGCCTGACCATATAGATGATGGTGTTCATATCGTCCTCCTTAAATTGTTAACTTATGGTCCCAGTTTCGAAGCTTTGAAATACTTATCATCTACTTTTATTGCAATGGCTTGATTGGGGTCTTTTCCTTTTATTTCAAACAAAATACTTCCTATTGGTATGCGCAGGTCATTTGAGTCACCATTTTTTTTCGGCATAGGCGTTGTTTGTCTTTTAATCTTTCCTATCTCTTTACCGATTTCTTCAATGGAGATCTCCTCAATCGAATATCCATACAGGATATTATTCCAGGCAACAGCGCTTGGATATGATGAGCTTGACTCTTTATTTTGAACACTGCAACCCGCTAAGAGGAAAGACACTATCAAAACTAACACTATCATCCTCATAGATTCCCCTCCTCCCCGAAAGTAAAATGGAAAATATCTCCTTCACAAAAAAACGTAAAAGGATATTGATTTGTTGCAGTAAACTCCCGCCTCATACCTTAAATAAAAAATGCCCCTGAACGTCAATCATGACGAGATCAGAGACATTTCTATTATTACAACGCTACATTCCAGCCAAAAGGATATTGCGCGGATAGCTCAAGCGGCAATGCGCCGCTTGGCTTCAGCTCCCCGGTTAATACTTTGGCGGCTGATTCCAGGGCAAGCGGACGGCATTCGTATACGGCCAGGTAGGCTTTCGCAACGGGATATACGTTCAGATCCAGCGGGTTGCGGACAGACACCGCAACGGTGCGATCGCCTGCCAGCTTAATGACTTGCTCTGCGATCTCGCGTTCAATCGGGTGTTTTGTCGCATCGTAAGTGACCACAACAATCTGGTCGAACGTTTCCACGCCGGCAAGCGGATCCGAGCCGCTCATGGAACGCTCCTCGACTTGATCAAGGCGATCCTTCAAATAATCCCCAAGCGTACCGTCTCCCGATAACATCTCATCCGCAACGGATACCGGCTTGATATCCGGCCACAGCACAAGCGTACGGGCTTCCCGGCGCAGCGGAAGCAGCGAGCCTTCATTTTTTACTAGCGTAGCCGAGGCTTCGCTCCACTTCCTTGCAACCGCTTGGTTGCCGGAGGTTGCAAGCTGTGGTTCAACCGCTTCCCAAGCCGCAAGAGGAGCTTCAATCTCATAATCCTGCTTCAGCTGCATCACTCTGGCGAGCGATTCGTTAATCCGCTCCTCGGACAGCTCGCCGTTCTCAACCGCAGCTACCACGGCTTCAAGCGCAGCCACTTGTTTTTCAAACGTATGGCTGACGAGAACCATGTCCGCTCCGGCTTGAATGGCCTGTACCGCGCCATTCGCCGGTCCGTAAAATCGATCAATGGCATCCATCTCGAGGCAATCGGTGACGATAACCCCTTTGTAGCCCAGTTCTTCACGCAGGAGGCCGGTTAAGACCGGCTGGGACAACGTCGAAGGCTTACCCGACGGATCGAGCGCTGGCAGGCAGACATGCGCCGTCATAATAGCAGCTGTTCCAGCCGCAATTGCCGCACGGAACGGTGCCAGCTCGATCGCATCGAGCCGCTCCCGGCTATGAGGAAGCACCGGCAAATCATGATGGGAGTCTAACGAGGTATCGCCATGGCCCGGGAAATGTTTTACCGTTGCGGCTACCTTTGACGCCTGATAGCCCAGCAGGGCAGTTTTCCCAAGCTCGCTGACAATGTGCGCCCGGTCGCCATATGAACGGACGTTAATAACCGGATTATCCGGGTTATTGTTAACGTCTAGACATGGCGCGTAGTTCATCGTAACGCCTAACAAGCGAAGCTCTTCGCCGCATACGCGGGCGGTCTCTCCCGCTCCCTCAGCCGAACCCGTTGCTCCAAGCGCCATATTGCCGGGCATCAGCGTGACGCCGTCCACAATCCGGGCCACCATGCCGCCTTCCTGATCGATCGCGACAAGCATGTTCGGCCGGCCGGCACGACCGGCAATAGCCTTCAGCGAGCTGGACAGCTGATGAACCTGCTTCGCATTGCGTACGTTGCGTCCAAAATAGATTGTGCCGCCGATGCCATATTTTTCGATTAAGGAAGTGATCTCTTCCGTAGGTTCATAGCCGTGAAATCCGAATACAAACAGCTGTCCAACCTTCTCCCTTAGCGACCAGCCGTTCCAATTATATTCTCCCATTACCTTCCCCTCTTTCCCCGCTAATCTAGCTTTCCTGCTCCTCCTGAGCCAACTGATGCTTGCTCCGGTAATCAGTCGGATTCTCCCCGGTATACTTCATAAACACCTTCGTAAAATACCTCCGCTCCGCGTAACCAACTTCCTTGGCAATCTGAGCAATGCTTTTCATCGTATCGGCGAGTAGCGATTTCGCCTTCTCCATCCGTTCGCGGGTCACGTATTCAATAAAGGTTTCGTTATAGGTTTGTTTGAACAGCAGGCTGAAATAAGAGGTGCTTAAGCCGACATGGGTCGCTGCTTCTTCTACGCTCAAATCCCTGTAGAGATTGCGGCCGAGGAATGCCTTGGCTTCCGCCATGGAGCGTTCGGACTGCTTTTTCTTGTCCGTCGATTTCTCGGCAACGGCCTTGGTCACCTGCAGGATGACCGACAACAGATCCTTAATGCCGAACCTGCGGTCCAGCTTCAGCCAAAGAAGATCCTCCTGCTCGCGCGAAAAAATCCCCATTTCCTTCGTCTCGCGCATCAGGTTAAGCACAAAGAAATGCAGCATCGGCTTAAACCGTCCAAGCGAGGTTTCGTTCATCATCTGCAGCTGGGCGGTCAGATGCTTTAGTTCCTCGTCAACAACCGATGTATCGCCCCGTTTGACAGCCCCAATCAGCTTCTCGGACGTATCCCAGAAGGCTTGGTCTTCCCTTGAAGCCCCGGCGCAATCATTCGGGTAGACGGAAATCTGCTCCTGCACCGGCGTTAGCTGCATCCCCTGCTGTACCATTTTGTAAGCCTGCGACAACGCCTTGATATCCGCGTAATCCCGGTAAATGCCGGCATACAGAGATAGCTTGACGTGATTTTTCACCGCCGTAAGCAGCAGCTCCGTCCAGATCGTAATTTGCTTCAAATTGTAAGCTAACGTCTTCTCGCATTCGATAAGCACGCACCACTCGCCGTCGCGGATTTGGATTACCGCATGATGCAGGCCGTTCTGCTGAAGCCTCTCCCGAAGGACATTGCAGACCGCGAAGTTCCACAGCTTCCGCTCCTTGTCCGACCATTCCCGCCAATCCTTGGTCCGCTCCGAGCTGACGTCGAGATCAAGCACAATCAGCACATACTTCTTATCCAGCTCCTGCTCTTCCCCGTTAAACAGCCAGTTGCCGCTTGTGACCTCGGTATAGTCCATCAAAATATCATATAAAACCTTCTCGCTCGCAAGATCAATCATGCGGCCGATTTTCTGAAGCTCTTCGCTTTGCTGCTTTTTCTTCTGGCGCTGATTGGCCATTACCCGGGCAATAACTCCCGTTAATTCGTCATAAGGAATAGGCTTTAAGACATAATCCTTCACGCCGTATTGGATAGCTGCCCGGGTATAGGCAAAATCCTGATAGCCGGACAGCATAATAATGTCGCTTTCCGTCCCTTTTTCCCGAATATGCCTGACAAGCTCCAGCCCGTCCATAACCGGCATCCGAATATCGCATAACACGAGATCGAACGATTCCGATTCCAGAAGCTCAAGAGCCTCCATCCCGTTTTTCGCCGTTCCGCCAACGGTTAAGCCAAGCATCTCCCACGGAATAACCTTCTCGAGATTTCGGGTAATATGCGGTTCGTCATCTACGAGCAATACTTTGCCGTTCATAATCGTTCACCTCTGTTCTTCGGAATGGTGCAGCGTATAACTGTGCCATATCCTTCCGCGCTGCAAATCCTTAATCCGTAAGATGGACCATAATGAATGCGAAGGCGATCCGCCACGTTGCGGAGCCCCAGTCCCCGCCGTTCTCCAAGCTCCGCGGCATTGCGCCGTTTCCCGCTTGGCAGCTGCTGTTCTCGTTCGGCGAATTTTTTGAGCGTCTGCTCGTTCATGCCATGTCCGTTATCGCTGACCATAATAACAATCTGATGGGGTTCGACCGTGACTTCAATGGTAATTATGCCTGCCCCGTCTTCCAGCCCCTCAAAGCCATGCTGAATGCTATTCTCAACAAGCGGCTGAAGCGTCAGCTTGAGTATGGAATACTCCAACGCCTCTTCCGATACGTTTAATTCATACGTAAATAAATCCTCGAATCTATACTTCTGAATTTCCAAATAACTGCGGACATGCTCGATCTCCTGGCTGAGGAAAATCTCTTCGCTATGATGCATGCTTGTGCGCAGCAGATTGCTGAGCCGCCGCACCATCATCATAATCTTCCCGCCCTCATTCTGGGCTGCTAGCGCATTAATGGATTCCAGCGTATTAAACAAGAAATGCGGCTTGATCTGCGCCTGCATCAGCATCATCTCGGCATGCTGCTTGCGCTCTTGCTCCGTTCGAACTTCCGTGAGCAGATCGCCAATGCGCTGCACCATGCTGTTAAAGCTGTTGGCGAGAAGCACCGTCTCATCCTTGCCCTGCGCGTTAACTCGGATATCCAGAAGACCTTGCTCAACGAGACGCATTTTGCGGACGACTTTAATGATGCTTTTCGCTACCCGGTTCACGAAAAAGATATTAAACAAAATAGCCGACAGGATACATAGAATCGTAATCATCCCAATCCATTGGACAAAACGTTCGTTTTCGTTCGTCAGCATATCCCATGACTTTACGGACACGAGCACCCAGTCGTTAAAGCCGAGATTATAGGAAGAGACAAGGCTGTCTTCCCCGTTAAAACGCAGTCTTGCGCTGGAGTAATCGGCCGTATTTTGCGGTAAGACGCTGGAATATTCCGATATATTGGTCCCTTCGAAATGCTTGCCGCTGTCCAGCATGACAAGTCCTTCGGAGTTTACAATAACGTATCTGGAATTGGGGCCTTCCGCCTCCGGATTGAGGAAGGTATTCAGCATCGAATAAACTTCTTCGGTCTTATACTGCGTGATCATAAGGCCTAAGTCGTCAAGGGTTTCATAGTCTTTAACAAGTCTGAGCTGGGTAAATAGAGGCGGTTCAACCCCAGTCAGCTCTTGATGCTCATAAGGGCCAATCCACTTCGGACGGCCTCCTAATTGAATCGTTTCATTATATAAGGACTGATCCTTTAGCGCCTCGAAGGCAATCGGCCGGAACGTCGTTGGATCATTGCGGAATGCGCGGAACATCGTTCCATCCATCGCATACAGCACCACATAGCTTACAGCCGGATGCTGAAACAGGATACGCTTCATTTCCTTCTCGGATTGGTTAATGGCAATCAGGGTGCTGGCGTCATCGCTGGAATAATATTTCGTGTAATTCAGCGTATCCTGTACCTCGGAGCTCGTTAAATTAGTGTCGGAGAGCTGATCAAGCTCCTTGAAGAAGTACTTGATATTCCCTCCGACAGCCTTGAGTGAGATCTCGGTCTGCTCGCTGTACTTTTTCTCCAGCACGGCTTCCGTATTAAGAAAAGACACGATGCCAAGTCCAATCATCGGAACCACAACCAGAAATATAAAAGCAAGCATCAGTTTCGGTCTCAAGTTCATCTAGCGGGCCCCTTCCGGTCATCCTCAGCCCTTCACGCTTCCCGCCGTCATGCCTTCGATAATTTGCTTCTGCAAGAAGAAGTACACAACAAGCACCGGAATAATACTCATAATAACGGCAGCCGATAATGCGGCGAAATTCGTACGGTACCCGTCATTAAAGCTGGCCATACCCGTCGGCAGCGTGCGGAGCGATTCGGATGTTATAAATAATTGGGATAAAATGTATTCGTTCCAGTTGCCGATAAAATTAAGAATCGTTACCGTAACGAGCGCCGGCAGGGAGATAGGCAATACAACCTTGACGAATAAGCCGCCGGCCGTCAGCCCGTCCATAATTCCCGCTTCCTCAAGTTCATTGGGAATAGATAACATAAATGCATAAATAATAAATACGGTTATAGGCAATGCATATGTGCAGTATACCAAAATAAGCCCAAAATGCGAATTGTATAAATGAATGCCGCCAAGGCTCATTTGCTGAATCAAACGGTACAGCGGGATGAACAGCGCACCCGGCGGGACAAGCAGGCCGAACAGGATAAATTGGTACACCGTCTTGTTCATCCGCGAGTATTTCATGCGGGACAAAGCAAAGGATGTCATAGCCGCAAAGAGCAGCGTGACTAGACAGGCGATAACCGTAACTTTCACGCTGTTCAAAGCGTATAGGCCGATTTTTGCCGTCTCCCAGGCTTGGCGGTAGTTGTCAAAGTTGAAATGTTTGGGGAAACCCCATGTATTAACCGTAATCTCGCGGCTCGTCTTGAAAGACGACATAAGCAGCCACACGAGCGGGAACAGTGTTGCGATAATGTACACGATCAAGGAAAAATGAATCCAGAACTTTCCTCTGCGAAGGCCCGTAATTGCTGCATTCATCAGTACTGCACCTCCTCATGCTTCGTCAGTTTTTGCAGGATGCCCGTAAGCACGAGAATCAGAATAAACATCGTAACGCCAATCGCGCTGCCGTAACCAAGCTCCATCGAGCGGAAGCCGACCTTCAGCATGTACGTGGACATAACTTCTGTCGATTGGAACGGACCGCCATTCGTCATAATCTGAACGATATCAAGCACCTTCATCGTGCCGGATACCGTGAGAAGCAGCATAACGAACAACACGGGACGAATCAGCGGAAGCGTAATAAGCCAGGTCTCGCTCCAGCCGTTGACGCCGTCAATCTTGGAAGCTTCGACAATCTCCTTCGGAATGTTCAGAATGGCAGCCAGACAAAGGACGATAAAGAAGCCGATATTCTGCCACGCGTTCGCGATCAGAATCGAGAGCATCGCAAGCTTTGGATCCGACAGCCATTCGCGCGCCCAGCTGTCCGGCGCGACCAGACGAATAAATTGGTTGATAAGACCCGAATCGTAGTTGTACAACACGCCAAACAATATAGCGACCGTTGCCGTCGAGATCACGACGGGAACAAACACGGCCGACTTGTAAAAGTCACGCATACGGCCAACCTTACTGATCAGAATCGAGATAAGGAAGACGAGCGGAATATTCACGATCAGGGAAAACGCCATAAAGTAGAAATTGTTCGCAAGCGATTTCAGGAAAACGTCGTCTTTCCACAGCCGGGTGAAATTGTCCAGGCCGATAAACACCTTTTGCGTAATGCCGTCCCATTGAAAAAATCCGTAAACAAACGATACGATAACCGGATATACAAAAAACAAAGCATACAATACAAGCGTTGGTAGAATGAACGCGATATAAGTATACGGATTTCTGAGAGCCTTGTTCATAACTTCGCCTCCTGCTTCCTTTAAAAAAAGCTAAGGTTCGCAGAAAACCTTAGCTTTTTCCCTTCCTATTTCCCTTGCCTGTGAAGTTGTTTAGGATGTTCCCACGCCGCACTAGCGGAGCGAAAGTATCATTCTGGAGAAATGGAATGTTCGCTTTTGCCATCCGAAATTTCATCCGCTAAACGGAACCTAATGAAGAAATTCGGTGGCAATGGCGATCGGAAGAATGATACTTTCGCGTAGCGGCCTTACTTAGCAGCAGCAGCGTTAGCTTTGTCCTGTGCGGCCTGAATATCCTTAGCAACCTTCTCAGGCTTGCTCACCTTACCGATCAGCTCTTGCAAGCCTACGTTTACAACAGCGCCTACGGCAGGTTGAACGATAGCGTCGTAAGCTTTCCAGGAAGTCGAAGCGTTAGCCATAACCGTCAGCACGTCAGAGATCAGCGGATCTACGCCGGACAGGTCGGACAGCTTCATCGAAGGAAGAACCTTGTCTTCGAGCAGCGTGCGTTTTTGGATTTCTTCACTGTAGAAGTTAGCGATAAATTTCTTAACCATGGCAACTTGATCTTCGTTCAGATTAGCCGAGAAGCCAAAGCCGTTCGAGTAAGACGCGTTGATCGACGTTTGGTCGCCTGCGCCGCCCGCGATCGACGGGAAGTTGAAGTAGCCGATTTGACCTTTCAGATCGCCTGCTTCGTCGCCGGTGAAGCGGTTAGCATCCCACGAACCCGTGAATACCATAGCTGCTTTGCCGGACAGGAGCTGCGCGCCTTGATCCGCATAAGCAAGACCCAATGCGCCTTTCGTGAAGTAGTCTTTGTTTACAAGCGTTGCGTAGTCCGTGAAGCCTTTGATAAAGCCTTCATCCGTCCATTTGGTTTCGCCGGTAACAAGCTTGTTGATTGCGTCGATACCTACGTTACGCTCCATAACCGTGTTCCAGAGCATGCCGTTAACCCAGCCGTCTTTTGCTGCCAGACCAAGCGGCGTAATGCCTGCTGCTTTGATTTTGTCCGCTGTTTCGAGCAGTTGATCCCAGCTGGTCGGAACGGAAAGACCCAGATCGGAGAAGATTTTCTTGTTGTAGAAAATGCCTTCCGAATAGCCGCCAAACGGCAAGCCGTATACTTTACCGTCAACCGTGAACTCGTCAAGGCTGGCGAATTTGTCTTTAATGCCAAGCTCTTCAATGATTGGGGTCAAGTCGAGCATGCGGCCTGCTTTTACGTACAGGTTCAGGTCGGCGCCGCCGAACACTTCGAAGATATCAGGCGGGTTGCCTGCCGTCATTTCCGCTTTCAGCTTCTGGTCGCGGTTGACTACTTCGTCGATGCCCTCCAGCTTGAAGGTCAAGCCAGGGTTCTCATCCTGCGTTTTCTTAACAACATCCTCGAGAATTTTAAGGCGGTTTTTGCTGGTCTCTTTAATTTGCGTATGGCGCAGGGACAACGTTACGTCCTTCGCTGCGGGAGTAGGGGTTGCTTCTGTTGTAGCTGCCGGCTCTTGCGAAGCTTCTGTGCTTGCAGGAGTGTTATTGCCGCCGTTGTTATTGTCCGATCCGCAGGCCGAAGCGACCATGGTGAATGCGGCAAGCAATGTGGCGGTGAGCAAAGTACTTTTTTTCATTTAAGAAGACCTCCTCGATATGATCTTGCTTGTTTGCCTTGCACCCTTATTATAGATTCGATGATTCCTTGCTCGGGAGGTCGAAAATAAGCCCGATGAGGGATACAATTCTATTATTTTTCGAAACAGGGATAAAAAAACACAGCTTCTCGGGTTACTATTACCGACAAGCTGTGTAATGATAGATCACCTATTACTTACGCATATCCTCAATATGGGCTCGGATTGCCTTATAAAAAGCTCTCCACTCTTCATTTCCTTGCTCAGAACCTGACGTCTCCGAATCTTTGCTCCCCTGGTCTAGCTGATCGGGTCCAGGGAAACCGCTGTGCCGCTCACTCATTGCTTTCGCCCACTTGTCCTTTTCTCCAGACATTTATCCCCCTCATCCCTTCAGCCAGTTTTTGCGGAGCGCGAACAGCTCCTTCAGCTCATCCGTGGACAGCTCGGTAATCCATTGCTCCGACTGCCCGACGACCTGCTCGTTCAGCTGCTGCTTGCGGTCAATCATCTCGTCGATTTTTTCCTCAAGCGTGCCAAGCGTAATAAACTTGTGAACCTGTACCTGCTTCGTCTGACCGATCCGGAAAGCACGGTCCGTCGCCTGATTCTCGACAGCCGGATTCCACCACCGGTCGAAATGGAAGACATGATTGGCCGCCGTCAGGTTAAGACCGGTACCTCCGGCTTTAAGGGACAGTACGAATGCGCAGCATGGCTCTTCCGGGTTCTGGAACTTGTCGATCATTTCGTCCCGCTTGGCCTTGGGCACTCCGCCGTGCAAATACGGAACCGGAAGCCCCAGCCGTTCCTCGAGAAGCTTCTTGAGCTGCTCGCCCATATCCACGAACTGGGTAAAAATCAGGCAGCGTTCGCCTTCGGATGCAATCTCCTCCACCATTTCCAGCAATCGCGCTACCTTGTTCGAACGGTTCTCATCCCACTGCTGCTGAAGCTCGCGTTCTTCATTAAGCATCGCCGGATGATCGCATAGCTGCTTCAGTCTCGTAAGCGAAGCCAGAATCAAGCCCCGGCGCTGCATCGGACCCAGCTTATCCAGCTTCTCGAGCAGATCGGCAACGATATTTTCGTAGATCGCCCCTTGCTCCGTCGTTAAGGTCAAATAGGTCTTTGCTTCATTCTTTTCCGGCAGCGACAGTTGAATCGCGGGATCCTTCTTCACCCTGCGAAGCATAAACGGCTTCACCCAACGTTGAAGGCCGCTGATGACCTGTTCGTCGCGGGTTCTTTCAATCGGCAGTACAATCGCCTTGCGGAACTCGCCCATGCTCCCCAGGTATCCCGGGTTAATAAAATCATAGATAGACCATAGCTCGGTCAGCCGGTTTTCCATCGGGGTACCGGTCAACGCGATCCGATGATTGGCCGGCAATGCGCGAATAGCGGCAGATTGCTTCGTGTATACATTTTTTATATTTTGAGCTTCATCCAGACATAGGGCATCCCATTCGATCTGATTCAGCTCTTCTTCATCGATTTGAGCAAGCGAGTAAGACGTAATGACGATATCGGCACCCGCAACCGCTTCTTGAAGCGCCTCGCCTTTTTCCCTTTTTGGACCGTAATGGAGATACGCCGTTAAGGTCGGGGCAAATTTCTCCAATTCCTTCTGCCAGTTGCCGATAACGGAGGTCGGACAAATCAGTAGAGATGGGCCGAGACTTTGGTTTCCGTGCTCCTTCACATAGGACAGATAAGCCATGAACTGAATCGTCTTGCCAAGACCCATATCGTCGGCAAGCACGCCGCCAAGGCCGAATCTACGGAGGAACAGCAGCCAGGAAACCCCTTGCAGCTGGTACGGACGCAGAGAGCCTAGGAAGCTCTCCGGTATATCAACCAGAGGAATTTCGGCCGTATGCTGAAGCTGCTCGAGCCATCTCGTAAGATGATCGTTCAGCTCTACCTCTGCCCGTAGCTGGGCGGAAGCATCCTCTCCGTCCTCCATAACGGTACCGCCGAGCAAATGCATTTCCATCACATCGCGGAACGACAGCCCTTTGCGCTTGCCGACCCGCTTGATCCAGTCTCGAATCTGAGCGACATCCTGCGGATCGAGATGAACCCATTCGCCGCCGATATTCATGAGCCTGCGGTTCTCTTCGGCAAGCCGCATGAACTCGGATTCCGACAAATCGATATTGCCAAGAGCCATCTTCCAGTCGAACTGCACGATCTGGTCCAAGCCGAACATCGGCTGCGCGTCGGAGCCAACCGACGATTTCATCTTTGCTTTCAGCCTTAAACGGCGGGAGCGTACCGCTTCCCACCAGCCTGGCAAGAGCACCGGGCATCCAGCCTCCAGCAGCTGCAGGCTCGCCTTCTCCATAAAGAACCAGGCATCGTTATCCGTAAGCTGTCCGCGCAGCTTTTCCGGGTCCGCTTCATCCCTCCACTCCGGCAAGACGGCAAGCCATTTGCCGTGCTCCTTGGCTAGTCTGGCATCCAGATGCGACCCCCAGTCCTCGGGCAGCGGGCCGTCTTGCTCGAACAAGGCCTGCCATTGCCCTTTTGCGTAAGCAACGGGAATCCATGCTCCGCCGTTTCGGTCCTGCAGCGCTGGACGAAGCTGCCAGCTTGCGCCTTCCACAGGCTCCGCGAGCTGCAAAGCGACCTTAAACGGCATCGTATCCTTATGAAGACCAAGCGCAATCAGCCAGTCCTCTTCATCGGCTGCTTTATGAAGCAATACGGATTCTCCGCCAGCCGCCGAGGCAATTTTGCGCCACGCCGCCGCGGCAGGACCGTTTTGCGCCAAAATCTCTTCAACAGCCTCGCTTAACCACTGATCGGCACCGGTTATCCCGGTATTCCTTACAAGCTCTTGCCATTCCGCGGCAAAAGCAGCCTGTTCCGCCGGAACCTCCAGCCGCCACGCGCGCCGGTGTTCCGACCATCTGCTCCAATCCGGCTGAAACCATCCCTCAAGCAGCGCCTCGCGAAGCTTGCCTGCCATTCGCATCAAGTATTGCAGCCGATCCGTCCATTCCACTTGCAGAAGCCGGACATGACGGGGTGAGGACAAGTAATCGACGGCAAGCAGGGGAGGCAGCTTAAGCGCCTTCCCGATTTCCGAATCTATCTCCTCAACCTCCGCGCCATACCAAGAGGCTTGATGCCAGGCGAAGAGCACCTGCTTCAGCCTTGCCGGACTATCCCCCCGGTCTGCCGCCGCGAGTATAATCGCACTGTCTTCTGCTGTATCGCCTTGCTTCCAGTAACCGTCCACGAGTAACGTCCGAGCGCCGATGAATGATTTCATGTTACGATTTTTCCTTTCCACAGCTCTTCCTGAAACGCGCGCAGCCGTTGATACTT
Source organism: Paenibacillus sp. ATY16 (assembly GCF_003399985.2). Classification (NCBI taxonomy): domain Bacteria; kingdom Bacillati; phylum Bacillota; class Bacilli; order Caryophanales; family Paenibacillaceae; genus Paenibacillus; species Paenibacillus sp. ATY16. Next base: position 109,481 of record NZ_NMOK02000022.1, read on the forward strand.
GCTTGCGATTCCTTCAATGTAACGCTCCCATTTATCCGCGTGCTTATCGGCCTTGTACAGTCTTTCAAGCTTCTTCAGCTCTTTCACCGCGAGGCGGTAGCCCTGCCGGTTGCGCGAATGAATTGCCTCCTCAATCGACTGGTGATAAAGAGGAATCATAACGCTTGGAGCCGCCTTCGAAACCTCGCGCACATTCTGAATGCCAAGATCATCCGGCTTCATGCCGATCAGAAGCTGAAGATCCGCCCATTCCTCGTACTTTTGCACGGCTAGCCAATGATCGGACAAATCCGCATAGGAATGCGGAAGAAGCTCAACCATATACCGGGTCCAGCGCGGTTCGTCGGGCTGATCCGTATCGGCCCTCCGGCACAAGGTCATAAACGGTCCAATCGTTCTCGCATTTTTCACTTTGGAAATATGGTCGTACAGGAAGCTCATCCAGTGGCCGATCAATTCCCAGTCCCCCTCCTCAAGCCGCTGCGCGACGCAAGGGTAGATCACCTTCTGCGAGCGCTGGAAATCCGTCTTGCCGAAATGCGCCAGCGCCTCTTCGTCATTGCGCCCGAAGAAACAGAGCATGGCCGCCGCCGTATGCACAAAGGTACTATTAACCGGCTCTTCCGAATCGCGGAGTTCTTCCTTCCTCATGGCATCAAGCTCATGCTCATACCAATCTGCATCTACCGCCATCCGCTCGCAAATGGCCAAATAGATATAGGTCCAGTCAAACAGCTGCTGCTCGTTTTTCACGGCTCTGCCCTTCGCGTAACCGGCAACATAATCAACCCAGCTGCGGATATGGCCGGTCACCTCGGCAGGTTCCAGCTCGAGCGCCAGCGTATAATAATGTTCTACCCACGGCTCCGCCATGCGCAGAAACGACATTTCATGATAATAACGGCTGAACGTATCGACCGTCTTGATGGCCTGCTCCGCTTGGTCGAGCACGAATAAGATGACGCTCATCCAGTGCAGCCGCTGGCTCTTTTTGTCCCAATGCTTCGTTGTTCCCTTAAGCGCGGACAGAACCGGCTGCAGGGCATGAAGCGAATGCCGGCAGCTTCGCCAGGTTTCGCCGTATTCGGCATCCATCCACAATCCCCATTCTTCCGGCGAAGCATCGTCGGATGGCTGCACATGACGGCCGCTAAACTTCGGCACGCTTACGGTAACCGTACTTAGCTGCTGCTTCCGGTCAACGCCCGTAATCCGGTCGTAGGCATCTTTGGCAGCCGTTTCGCCGTCAAGGCTATGGCAATAGGCGAAATAGACAGCCGCCATATGTTTGCAATAATCATTAAAAGGACAAGTGCATTTGCTGTATCTGAAATGGTCTGAATCAAGCAAAACCGAATAAACGTCGGACCCCTGTACGGCGCCGTATAACGTATCCTCGTCTGCCTGCTTGACGTTCAGCACCTGGCCGCTCCGATAATAATCCCATCCGCGGCGAATGATCTCTTCGTTCAAATGCTGTCCCAGACTGTGTTCAAGCGCTGTATGAAGCTTATCATCAAGACTTGCCAAGTTCGTTCACCTGCCCTCTTTCCGTTCACCTAGCATCTTATTAGTATACCACAAAAAATGCGCCCTCAGAAAAGACAAAAGCAGCCCATTTCACTTCGTTGAAAGTGAACGGGCTGCCAAGCTTACAAATGTTATTAGTGCGGGATGCGGATAAAGAAGGTAATTCGGTCTTCCACTTCAGCATGGATTTGTACGGTTCCCTTATACTGCTCGGTAATGGATTTGACGGTAAACAAGCCAAGTCCCTGATGGGCATCGTCCTTGGTGGAGAAGCCTGCGTCAAAGAGCGGCTTTTCCGTAACTTCCCGCGCATTCGAGCACGTATTAGTGATGCGGAACTCGATGAAGCCGTCTACCTGCTGTCCCGTCAATTCGACCATCCGGCATTCCTCGGAATACTTCATAACCTCGTCGAAAGCGTTATCGATCAAATTGCCAAGCATCCGGTTCACATCCAGCGTCTTAATCCCCATCTCCAGACGGTTTAGCCCGCTGAAGGAGCAGGTAAAGGCGATTCGGTAGCTTTCCGCCTGCGAGATTTTCGATCGGATCAACGCCGCAATCGCCGGGTTCCCGATATTAATAATATCGTTCATCAGCCGGATCTCGCCGGTCAGCTCTTTTGTATACGCGACAAGCTCCCTCGATTTGTTCAGCTCCGCGAGGGAATGGATGGTCTGGACATGGTTCAGGAAATCATGCCTCTGCGCCCGGATGGACTGGAACATGCTGTTGATCTCGTCTACGTATGTCTGCTGCGTCACCACAACAACTTTCTCGCGGGTCTGGCGGAAATACCGCATCGCGAAAGCAGCGATCAGGAGACTAATGCCCGTTACGAGGAATATGACAATTCCGATGTTCAGAAACTGGCTGTCGAGCCTGTCCTGAATGACCTGATAATCGGATACGAGCGAAAGCACGTAGCCATGAATCGGGGTCCCGTTCTCGTCGACCAGGTTAACTCCCGAGCCCGTCGAGACCGGAATAAACATTTTGAGCACATGCTTGCCGTCAATCTTTTCTTTGGCAGAGACGCTCTTGCCGGTATTAAAAGCTTTCTCCACATAGTCGACATCTTTGTCTCCCTTGTAACGGTACGTTCCGTAGAAGATATCCTTCTGCAGCAAATGCCCCTGGACTTCGCCGGCTTCGTTAATCGTATCGAAGGAGCCTTTGCCAAACGTCATTGGATTAAATACCGTCGCTTCCAGCAAGGAATCGCTGCTCTCAATCGATTTGCCGATCAGCTCGTTAATGCCCGTCAGCTTCTCGTAGTCGGCAAGCGTCGTATAGTTGACGTACGGATCGATGATATAATTGGTTGTTCCGTCGTAGTAATAGCCCCATTTGTAAATGCTGTTTGGGTCCGTTGAGGCCACCTCAAACGGTCCGCTCCAGAAGTTCGGAAGCGTCTGGCCCAGCCAGTCGATCTTGACCTCGTGCTGGTCGAACAGCTGATTGAAGGCGACATACCAGGGATCCCAGGTTTTTGTCCCTTTACCCAGCTCGTTCACGTCCGAGGACTTGTACAGGATAATGTTGTCTTTCGTCCGCTTCATCAGCGTAATATGTTCGACGCCCAGCTTGGCGCTTAATTCCTTGAGCTGGTCGTTTGTCACCTTCTCAACGTCCGGATCAAGCGCGTATTGAGCCGCGATCGATACGACCCGGAGCTCTCTCCCGATCTGCTCCTGGAACTTTTCGGCTCCAAGCCTCGATTGCTCGACGGAAAATTCAATTTGCTTCGCAACAGCCCGCATCTCATGGTTTAGCGCATCTTCCAACGTTTTTTTCGTCAGAAAATAATAAGCGGCATTGCTTAATAAAACGATGATAACGCTCAAGCTAATCGCCATGAGCCAGATATTGCGCGGCATATGATGCTCCTTTAAGCTCTCGTAATGTAATTCGATTATGGATGATTTTCACGGAAACAACAATATGGCATGCGGCAAAATAAACAAGCAGTTCCTTCCATCATCCCCGGGTCTTGCGGAGGTACAAACGGAGAGCCCATTTGCGTTCCGCGCGCTTCTTGTAACGAGGCAGCGAGCGGTAAATCCGCAGCCCTTCCGAAACGGCCTCCATCGCATCCTCTTTGCGGTTCATCTGCTCATGGATATCCGCAAGCCGGTAGTAAGCTTCGCAGGAGGAAGAATGAATCTCCTGAAAGGCCTCGATATAAGAGAGTGCCCGTTCCCCATCCAGCTTCGAATAATAAGCGGCCAGCCTCAAATAAGGTGCGCCGTATTTCACTCTTGGATTAAGCAGCAACGCCTTGCTCATGGCAGCTTCGCCGGCTTCCGGTTGTCCGGTCTGCATCAGGCAAAGCCCAAGATCATCCCAATATTCGGCGGAATCGTCCAGCATCCGCTCAAGCGGCTCAAGCAGATTAAGCGCCTCCCGGTATTTCTTTTTCTCGATCAGAATTCGGGCAATTTCTACTTTGGCGGATGTATCGTTAGGAGATTGGGCGATATGTTTCTTCAGCTTGCTTAAACGCGAGGAGCGGCGAATCGGCTTCAACAGGCTTGGGGACAGACCGATAAACCGGCGGTCGATAACGTAAACGATAACTAACAGCGCAATGATGGCGAGAATGGGATTACCGAACAACCATGTAAAGAAAACGAACAATAAAAAGAGTTTTCCCATGGGACCCTCCTAAAAAGAAATTTACAGCTTAAACCTATTTTTGCGTCAGTTTGTGTCGATTTTTGTTTGTAAACGTGCATTTTAAGGTATATTTTGGTGAAATATGTGTTTATTAATAGTAGCATAACCCTATCATCTTGAGAAATAGATTTCATCGATAACCTTATCTCCGGAAAGCATGAAAGGCCTGTTACAGAATATTCCTCAATTGCTCCGATTACCATTAAAAATCGGCGAATGATGATTATAACACGAAAAAAAGAGCTGTCCATACAGCCTTATTGAAAGGCTGTACAAACAGCTCGCCGCATTACCTGCCGCAGCTAAGGGGTCTTAGCGGTACAGTCTGCGGTCTTCGGCTTCGCGTACCCACACCTGCATAAATCCGGCTTCCCGGTTATCCCACGCGTAATACGGGATCAGCTCGCAGGAACGGCCGTCCACCGTTCTGCCGCGCAGCACCGTTACTCCGCCAAGCTGATCGCCGGCATACTCGGCAACAAACGGTTCAGCGGCTTTAAACGCGAATTCGTCATAGACAAGCTCCTGATTACCCGCCTGCTCAATGCAATAAACGACGGGACCGCGCTGGAAGGCGATCCTTCCGCGGTTCGCTTCCACTTCTTCGAGGGAACGCACCGCAGTTACCGGCATATCCAGCTCCAGCACGACCGTATCGCCAGGGAGCCATTGCCGCTTAAGAACGAGGTACCCGTTCTCCGCCAGCGCCTCTTCACCGGTTACGGATTCGCCTTGCGCATAGATCCGGTAGCTTCCGCACCAGCCCGGCAGGCGCAGACGGAGGACGAATTCATCCGATTGCTCCGGATTTACGCGAAGCTCTACCCGGCCATCCCAAGGATAAGCCGTTGTTTGGGCAAGCGTCACGCCGCTTCCGCCCGCAAGCTTAACGGTCGTCTCGCTGCTTAAGTATTGGTTCACCGAAATCCCGTCTTCCGACGCCGCATACACGTATTGACCAATCGACGGCAAGAATCTGGCAAGGTTCGTCGGGCAGCAGGAAGTATGGAACCATTCCACCCGGTGATGCTCGCCCTTGGATGCGAGCGGATTTACGTAGAAGAACCGGTCTCCGGATAACGAGATGCCCGACAGCGCCCCGTTAAACAGCTCTTTCTCCACGATATCCGCGTATTTGCCGTGACCATGCAGCAGATTCATCCGGTGATTCCAGAACGCCATCGTGATCGCCGCGCAGGTCTCGCAGTAAGCCGATTCGTTCGGCAGGTCGTAATCAAACGTGAAGCCTTCGTTATGGACGGACGGCCCAATGCCGCCAGTCACGTACATGTTCCGTTCTACCGTATGCGCCCATACGCGGTCGAGGGCTTCCATATAAGCCGGATCACCCGAAGCCAGCACGACATCGGCCATCGCCGTGTACAGATACATCGCCCGGACCGCATGCCCTTTTACTTCGCGGATGTCCCTTACAGGCACATCGTCCTGGCAGTACGCCGGTCCCCAATCCTCTTTATCCCAGATGGCGCCAACGCCGTGGCCATGGCCGCGTTCCTCGAGAAGCCATAGCGCAAGCTTCCAGTACCGGTCTTCACCCGTCACGCCAAACAGCTTCACGAGGGCCAATTCAATTTCTTCATGCCCTTCCGCCCAGTGGCGTTTGCCCGGTCCAAACAGCGTGTCGTAATGATCCGCCATCCGGCAGGCGACATCCAGCAGCCTGCGCTTGCCCGTCGCTTGATAGTAAGCAACGGCTGCTTCAATCAGATGGCCGCCATTGTACATCTCATGCTTTTCCATGTCGGTCCATTTAAGCTCCGGCGCTTCCAAAGTGTAATACGTGGACAAATAGCCGTCGCTCTCCTGAGCGGCCTCGATCAGTTCCACAATCCGGTCGATCTCCGCCTCCAGCTTGGGATCCCGGTCCGTCATAAGCGAGTAAGCCGCGCCTTCAAGCACCTTGTACACATCGGAATCGTTGTAGTACATGCCTTCAAACTTGCCATCCGTCAATCCGCCGGCGATGGCAAAGTTGGCAATCCGTCCCGTTTTCTCGCATTGGTCCAGACAGACGCCCATCGTTACGTTTTTGAGCGTCTCGAGGCGCGGACGCCAGAATGCATCGTTAATCTTTACTTCCGAGAACGGAACTCCGCGCCAGCCTTTAATCTGTTGATTCGCAACGGTCACGTTTCTTCCTCCTTATTCGCCCTAGTTAACCTTTCAACCCGGTAAGCGTAATGCCTTCCAGGAAAAATCTTTGACCGATCAAAAAGACTAATACGCATGGCAGTACTACCGCCGTTGATGCAGCCATCAATAAATCCCATTGCGCATTATAGCTGCCCTGGAACATCTGCAGGCCTAGCGCAAGCGTAAAACGGCTGTCGCTCTTCAAATAAATGAGCGGGCCCATGAAATCATTCCATGAAGCAAGGAACGTAAAGAGCGCTACAACGATAACGGCCGAACGGCTGAGCGGCAGCAGGATGCGCCAATAGATCTGGAAGTAGTTCGCGCCGTCCACTAGAGCCGCCTCGTCGAAATCTTGCGGGATCGACATGTAGAACTGGCGCAGCAGGAAGATATTAAACATGCCGCCCCCGAAATACGCGGGCACGATCAGCGGGTAGAACGTATCGTAGAAGCCAAGCTCCTTCCAGCCGATAAAGCTTGGAATAAGCGTTACCGCGCCCGGAAGCATCATGGAGGACATCAGAATGGCGAATACCATGTCGCGCCCCTTCCACTTAATGCGGGAGAAGCCAAAAGCGGCGATGGTACTCGAGACAACCGTTCCGAGCAGAACCCCGGCTACGATAATGAGTGTATTTTTGAAGAAGGTCCCAAACGGTACGACAGTTAAGGCCTCCTTGAAGTTTTCAAAGTGAAAAGGCTTCGGTATCCATTGCGGCGGCATGATGAAAATTTGCGACAAATCCATCACCGAGCTGCGAAGCAGCCAAAGGAACGGCACGATAAACATCGCGGAAACGATAAGCAGGGAGGTAAACCCGGCGGTAAGCTTCAGCCTGGACTCTCTCATTGTTTTTCCCCCTCATAATGCACCCAGGATTTCGAGGTCTTAAAGACAAACACCGTAAAGATCATAATAATGATGAACAATACCCACGCCAGCGCGGAAGCATAGCCCATTTCCGTATCGCGGAATGCGGTACGCCACAGATAGAAGACGAAGAACAAGCTTTTGTTATTGGGTCCGCCTTGGGTCAGAATGTACGCTTCGCTGAACACCTGGAAGGAGCCGATAATCGTCATAATGGTATTGAAAAAGATCGTTGGCGTCAGCATCGGAACCGTAATGTGGCGAAGCTTGCTGTACCATCCGCCGCCGTCAACGTCAATCGCTTCATAGTAGGATTTCGGTATGCCTGACAAGCCGGCAAGGAAAATGATAACCGTACCGCCAATCCCCCATAATGTCGTGAGTACGATGGACGGAATAACGCTTCCCTCTCCGAACAGCCAGTTGCTTGTTGGCAGATGAAGCCAATCGAGCGCCATATTCAGCAGGCCTAGATCCGGGTTCATAAGCCACAGCCAGATCATCGAAGCGGCAACCGCCGGAACAATGCTCGGCAGGTAGATAATCGTCCGGAAAATCGCCCGGCCCTTCACGTTCATATTCAGCAAAATAGCCAAAAAGAACGAGATAATGATAACCGCCGGCACGCGCAGAATAACGAAATAAAAGGTTGTGCCAAGCGACTTGTAGAACAAATCGTCTTCGCCGCTGAACAGCTTGACATAGTTGTCCAGACCGATAAAGCTGGTCGTGTCTTTAAAGACGTTGTAATCCGTTAAGCTCAAATATAAGCTGGCAATCATCGGCCCTAGCGTATAGATAATAAAGCCGAGTATCGCCGGCGCTGTAAAGAGCAGGCCGTAGAACAGGGCCTTGCGCTCCCTTTTGCTGCTCTTTCTGGCAACCGTCTTGACGGACTTGCCCGTGTTTGCCGAAATCTCCATGCCGTAACCCTCCCTGTCTATGGCAGAGGACAGCGATTCATCGAATTCCCGAACCGCTGTCCTCTCCTGTTATCCGCGGTTTGCGGACAGCTTACTCGACGTCGCGCCGGCCTTGTACCTGCTGCTGCGCCTTCGCGGCAATGGAATCAAGCGCTTCCTGGGCGGTCTCTTTGCCCAGCCACACTTTATCCAAAGCGGGGTTAACGACATCCATGATTTTATTGAAGTTTTTCACGTAAGCCGTAGGCGTTGCATGGCTGTGATTCAGAAGCATGTCAATAATCGCGCCGTTATAGCCGGATGGGCGGGCTGCCAAGTCTTTGGTCCACTTGTCCAGCTTCTCGCTGTCGGTGTACCAATCTTTAGGAGCAGGCATCCATGTTCCGTTAGTCAGCATGTCAAGCGAAGCTTCCGGATCAAGCAGCGCCTTCAGGAGCTCCCAGGATTCCTGCGGATGCTTGGTCGATTTGAAGATGGAGAACATGCCGGCTACTACGGTCGTTACCGGCTCTTTCATAACCGGCAGAACGCCTACGTTATAGTTGAACTTGGATTCCGCAAGCGAGGACGAAGCCCATTGTCCGTCAATAGCCATCGCAACCTTCTTCGTCTGAAGCGCGACGTTTGTTCCGGGAATATTTTTCGATTGGAGCGGAGATGGAGCGACATGGTACACGTTGATCAGGTCGGCCATCTTCTGGAACACTTCTACCGCCTCCGGTTGGTTAAGGGCGAAGGTTTTACCGTCGGCTGACAGGAAATCGCCGCCGTTGGAGTAGATAAAGTTACTGTAAGCGCCCCACCAGGTTGGCAGGTTGATGCCGAATTGCTTAATATTTTTAGGGTCGAAATTCGGATCGGCCGCATTGCGTCCCTTATTGTCGAGAGTCAGCTTCTTCGCAACGTCTACGAATTGATCCCAGGTCCATGCTTTGGAAGCGTCGGATGGAGGCGGTTCAATGCCGGCATCCTTGAATACGTCTTCGTTATAGAACAGTCCGAATGTCTCCGGACCGGGACCGATGCCGATAATGTTGCCCGGCGCCTGGGAATACGTAATATTCGGAACAATCGAATCGAGTGTGATCTGCTGATCTTTAGAAAGGAAGTCCTGCAGGTTAAGGAACTTGCCTTCTTCCGCCAGAGGGAAGGCAATGGTCGCGGATTCCATCATCGCGACATCCGGCTCGTCGTTGCCGGCTACCATTGTCGTCAGCTTCGTATCGTAATCGCCGCTGCTAATAGACTGAAATTCGACTTTCACGTTCGGATGAGTCTTCTCGAAATTGGCAATGGCGGATTTGTACGCCGCTACTTCCGCCGGTGCGCCCCAGCCGGTCAGCTTCAGCGTAATTTTTTCTCCGCTGCTGGCACCGGTATCGGCACCGGAACTGCTCGTATTGGCCGAGCTGCTTGCGTTATTCGTGCTGGATGAGGAATTGCCATTGCTGGAACTATCGGACTTGGTGCAGCCGGACATGACAAGCACGGCCGACAGAACCGTAACCATAAATGCGGAAGTGTATTTCCATCGATTCATAATCATTTTTTTCGAGCCCCTCTCTCATTTCATCCTCATGGCTCATAGCTGCAGTCTATGATTGCTTTTATTGTAGATGATGGATAACGCTTACAAAACCCGAGCATTTCTAGAATGGTGGACTTTTATTGGGTCTTGCTCGGCAGATGGATGACGATGCTTGTCCCCTTGCCGGGAGCGGAATGAATGCGGATGCCGTATTCGTCGCCATAGGCCATTCGGATGCGAGAGATCGTATTTTTAATTCCGATAGACGCGGATTCCTTGTACAATATCGTATCGATCCCTTCCTTGCTGATCCCCCGTCCGTTGTCGCGAACCTCGAAATAACGGCTGTCGTCCTCGATCCAGCCGCGTATCGTAATCTGCCCGCCTTCCTCCACGCCGCTGAATCCGTGCAGAATGGCATTTTCCACAAATGGCTGGAAGAGAAGTCTTGGCAGCTTTTTCTCATAGAGCGCCGGCTCAATCTCGTAAGCGACCGTGAACTTGCCCTCGAACCTGGCGGACATGATAAAGAAGTAATTGCGCATCCATTCCAGCTCCTCCGACAGATGAACGGCCTCCCAATCTTTGCGGGACGTATAGTGCAGCATATTGGACAGGCAGACCAGCATCTTGCTGAGCTCCGTCTGGCGATTCTCGAGAGCGGTCCAGTTCATGATGTTCAGCGTGTTATATAAAAAATGAGGATTCATCTGCATGTTAAGCGCCTGAATCTCCGCTTCCTTCTCCTTCAGCTTGATCTCGTAGTTTTCTTTCACGAGCATGGCAATCCGGTCATTCATCCGGTTAAAGCGCTGGGACAAGAGACCGAATTCGTCCTTCCGGTCCACGTCCACGCGGGCTTCAAAGTCCCCTTCCCCTACCGAACGCATCGCGCTCATGAGCTTCTTAATCGGACCCGTAATGCGGCTAATGATGAAGTAAGCAAACACCAGGGCTACTACGCTTAAGGCGATGGCGCTGACGATCGTTGACGTCCGGAGAACCGGAACCAGGGAACTTACGAGCGCGGATTGCGGCGTAATGACAATCGACATCCAGCCCGTCACTTCCGAGCGGGCGAAGCTGACGATCTGGTTATGCCCGTCCAGCTTGATCCGCTGGCTCCCGCTGCCTTGCTCGCGGAAATGATCCATCCAGTCCTCATCGAAGCGCTTCGTTACCTGCGATTGGTCGCTCGAAGCCACGACGATATTGTCGGGATCAAGCACCATATACGAGGAACCAGCCGGGATACTCCGCTCAAACAGCTCGTCCATCACCGTCGACTTGAAGCTGATCGCAAGCACGGGACGCTCGACTTCCGGCTTCAGCTTGACCAGCGTGCTGTCCTCCATGTGGGAGAAGTTAAGCAGCCTGGTTGCGGAGAACAAGTAACGGTAATCTATCGTCCCGTCTTGAAGCCAAGGTTGGTCGTACATCTTGATGAAATCGTAGGTCGGGTACCAGACCATCTTGCCCCCTGCCTTAACCGCTTCCTTGTAAATCGCAGACTGTACCGGATTGCCAAGCGGCATCAGCATCGTGCTTCCGAAGGTGTAGTAAGAGGTCCACAGCTGCGCGGAATAGACATCCGAATTCTGGGAGAAATATTTGCTTAAGATGGCCGTAACCTGCCGGTCGGCCGCGACAAGCTCCTCTTCTTTTGCCGGATTCAGGTTATTGAAAATCTGGAACAGGTCCTTGTCCACGAACAAGGACCTGCTATTCTGGTCGACGATCCCCAGCTTGGTATCGATCACGTCGTTGTTTTTCATCACGACATCGTGAACATTGTTTTGTGCCTGCTCGGTAACGACCTTTAAGCTTGAATTATAAAACAGCGTGCTCAGCACAAGCAGCGGCAAGGCGATAAGCGTCAGATAGCTGAGCAGCAGCCTCAATCGAAAAGTCATGGCCTATCCCCGCCCCCCGTCTGCGGACGCAGCGTATGCTTATAAGCTTCCGGCGACAGCCCTACCTGCCGCTTGAATATCCGGGTGAAATATTTCGTATCCCGGTAGCCGCATTGCTCCGCGATTTCATAGATTTTAAGCCGTCCGCCGGCCAGCAGCTCCTTCGCAGCCCGTATACGGGCTTCCGTCAAATGATCGGAGAATGAGCGTCCGGTGCGGCTTTTCATCAAGGTGCTGAAGTAGGAGGGGTTGAAATGAAATTGTTCCGCTGCCCTATCAAGCGTCAGATCCTCCGCATAATGCTCCTGAATCCAATTCAGGCATTGCTCCACCGCCAGCTCCCCGCTGCCCTGCTTCCGGTCCGTCAGCGATTTGTGCACCTCAGCTAGTCTGACCAGCATCAGCTCCATCAGCATACCGCTGCTCGCGCAAGAAGGAATTGCCATAGACGCGGTATTCGCGAGAGCGCTTCCAACCTGTTGGTCTATGATGCCCGAGGTCCTGCTCTTCAGCTTCATCAGCGTAAGAGACGCATAATTTTTCATAAGCTTCGGCTCCGTGCGACCCTGCGAAGACAGCTGTGCAAAGGCAGCCCGGCACATGGCTTCTGCTCTATCGAGCGACTGCTCCTGCAGCGCTTCGAACAGCAGCTCGCCATCCAGCTGGAAGACGGGATTCGTATGGCCCAGCCCGATTTCATGCCCGAAGGTTACGACGCTCGCCCATTCCTCATGGAAAGCATATTCCAATGCTTCCTCCGCCTGGCGGTAAAGCTTGGGGATAAAGGTCTCGGCGGGATTCAGGCTATGCTCCGTCTGCAGAACCGCAATGCCATGGGATACCGCGCCGCAAGCGCGCCATATCTCCGTCTGCTCCGTCAGGCAGGAGCGCAGCTCCTCTATGCCCGCTGCCGGCTGGGTCTCCCGCTTCAGCACGGTGACCAGGCGAATGCTGTGCTGCGATACCGTTTGCAGAGGAAACACGCAGGCCTCGCCATAGACCGATACCCGCTGCTTAAGCTGTTCGACCAGCTCCGTCACGGGGAAAGCTTCTCCTTCATTTCGGATTTCCGTCAATACGAGAGTGTTCATTTGCCGAAGCAAAGGCCACTCTTCCAGGTCAACCTCTTCGCCAGGAGGAAGTACGCCGTGCAGCCACTGGTGCAGCAGCCGGTAGCGGTAGGCAGAAGATGCGAGCTCAAGCCTTTGCTTCATCTCGGCCGACTCGCCGCGCTCCCGTTCTTCTTCCGCAAGCTGCCGGTCAAGCCGCTGCAGCAGGACCTCCACCTTGTCCACGTCGACAGGCTTGAGCAGATAGTCGTACGCGCCATGGCGAATCGCTCTTTGGGCGTACTCGAACAAATTATAAGCCGATACCATAACGACCTTGGTCCGCAGCTCCTCTTCCTTCAGCCGCTGCAGGAACGCAAGCCCGTCAAGCTTCGGCATTTGTATATCGCTAAGCACTACATCGGGCTGTTCTTCCCTGACCAGGGCAAGGGCCGCTTCTCCATCCTTGGCCGTTTTTACCTTGGCCTCCGGGCGCATCATTTGAATCATGCCGGCCATTCCTCTCAAATGCCGCGGTTCGTCGTCGACGATCAATATGTTCATGAGACCAGTCCTTTCCACCCTTTTGTTAGCAGGCTGTTTTCTTAATACAGTACTACGCGCCTTGCCGCTTGAATAGGGGGATAGAGCTTTAACGATATGCCAATTGTTATCATAAACTCTTTCGGAATGAGGAATAGTAGTGGAGTATTAGGTAAAATCGACTTTAAATTGGAAATGGAGGAAATGCTAAAATGTCCGCAAACGATACAAACGGCACTCATGCGGCAGGCGCGGGCGGAGCAGCCGACAACCGCAAAGCGGCAGGCGAAACCGATCTGACGCTGACGACGAGACAAGGCCATCCGGTATCCAACAATCAGAATACGAGAACGGTTGGCAACCGCGGGCCGGCTACCCTTGAAAATTACCACTTTATCGAGAAAATCACCCATTTCGACCGCGAACGCGTTCCCGAGCGGGTTGTTCACGCCCGCGGAGCAGGCGCGCACGGTTATTTCGAAGCTTACGGCACATTCGGCAACGAGCCGATCGGCAAATATACAAGAGCAAAGCTGTTCCAGGAAAAAGGCAAAAAGACGCCAGTCTTCGTCCGTTTCTCGAGCGTGATCCACGGCGGGCATTCGCCGGAGACTCTCCGCGACCCGCGCGGCTTCGCGACCAAATTTTATACCGAGGACGGCAACTGGGATCTGGTCGGCAATAACCTGAAGATCTTCTTCATCCGCGATGCGATGAAATTCCCGGACATGGTTCATGCCTTTAAGCCGGATCCGGTAACGAACGTGCAGTCGATGGAGCGCTTCTTCGACTTTGTCTCGAATTCGCCGGAAGCGACCCATATGATTACCTTCTTGTTCTCCCCTTGGGGAATTCCGGCGAATTACCGCCAAATGCAAGGCTCCGGCGTCAATACATACAAATGGGTAAATGCGAAGGGCGAAGCGGTATTGGTCAAATATCATTGGGACCCGCAGCAAGGCGTCAAAAACCTGACTCAGGCGGAAGCCGAGCAAATTCAGGCGAAGAACTTCAACCATGCTACGCAGGATCTGTACGAGGCTATTGAACGGGGAGATTATCCGGCCTGGGAGCTGAAGGTGCAGATCATGGAGGACGGCGAGCATCCGGAGCTGGACTTCGATCCGCTTGACGATACCAAGCTGTGGCCGGAAGACCAGTTCCCGATGGTGCCGGTAGGCAAGATGGTGCTTGATAAAAACCCGGAAAACTATTTCGCCGAAGTGGAGCAGGCGGCATTCGGAACGGGCGTATTGGTGGACGGGCTGGACTTCTCGGACGATAAAATGCTGCAAGGCCGCACCTTATCCTACTCCGATACCCAGCGCTACCGCGTAGGCGCGAACTACCTGCAGCTGCCGATCAATGCGCCGAAGAAGCGTGCCGCAACCAATCAGCGCGACGGTCAAATGGCCTTCTACGTAGATGTCGCTCCGGGTCAGAATCCGCATGTGAACTACGAACCCTCCAGTCTGAACGGACTTTCGGAGGCTGAAGCTTCCGGCGCGCCGCATGAGCCGCATTACGACGCGAATCTCGTCCGCCAGACGATAGACCGGACCAACGATTTCGCCCAGGCCGGCGATACGTTCCGCAAGCTGGAGCAGTGGGAGCGCGACGAGCTTGTTCATAATCTGGGCGATGCCTTGTCAACCTGCGCGCCTGTTATCCGGGACAAAATGCTGTCCAATCTGACGCAAGCGGATCCGGAGTACGGCCGTCTTGTAGCGGAAGCCATCAGGAAATCCTCTGCTATGAAAGCTGAGCACAAAGGCACTTTCCCTGCCCGCGAAGGCATGGAAGTCGCCGAGGAGCTTGGACGCAAAACGGACGGATACTAAGTATGGCTTAAGCAAAAAAACAGAGAAGGGCTGTCCCCCATGTTCAGTAACCATGAGCATGCGGGACAGCCCTTCTTTTATTATAAGCGCCCATTTTCCCTACATACAGCACCATTGCCATAGCCATTTCATACAATAATTTGACTGTATCCCTTAACCTTGTTAAACCATAAAAACCCGAGCAAGGAGGGGTGACAAACTTGAAGGGTAGCGACCATAAAAGCAAGTTCTTATTAACACATCGTGAACGCGAGGTATTTGAGCTGCTGGTGCAGGATAAAACAACTAGAGATATTGCGCAGCAATTATTTATCAGCGAAAAAACCGTCCGCAACCATATTTCGAATGTCATGCAAAAGTTAAATGTTAAAGGTCGTTCGCAAGCGGTTGTCGAGCTGATCAAGCTTGGGGAGTTACAAATCTAACCATCCCATTCATGATTTGGGCTATTTCATTTCCCCGCTCCTTATACAGGATGCGGGGTTTTTACTTTGTTTCAATTTCGACAAAGTTCTTTAATCTTAGACTAAGGTTTCTTCGATACAATCATATGCATCAACCCCACAGTTGATACCATTTCTAGGACAGGCCCGCTTGCTTCGCAAGCGGGCCCTTTTTGTTTATTTTCGGCTATTAGCGGTGATCGTAAATATAAGGAGTGGTGTGCTTGGCCATATTCGAGTTCAGCTTCGTCGCATTCGCCGGGAAGATGCGCTCGACCATGGCATTAAATTCGGATACAAAGCCTTGAATCGGGTGACCTAGGCGAACATCGCCCATATAGCTGTTCATGCGGTCCACAAAGTCCGGGCTTGCGGATACATAAACGTTCTGAACCGACGGATGCAGCCGTTTCACTTCCGCAGCGATATCGCTTTTGATTTTATCGGTCAGCTGGCTCTCGCCGGTATCGGTTGTGCTCAGGCCGCGAATGCCGTCATTATGGTAGCCGCCCATCGTACCGTTCATGCCATACGTTCCGTTCATGCCGTTCATGCCGTATTTCCCGCCGTTTGCTCCATACGTGCCGTTCATGTGGCGGTTCGTATCGGTAATCGGGCTGCTCAGGTTTGTGCGGTTGTAGCTTTTTGCGCTTAAGCCGCGCGTATGATCCTCGAAGGATACGGCAACATAAGCATTATGATCGGTCAGCATGACATTGGCTGTCTTAACCGTATTCATAGCCACAAGCTTCTTGGCGATTTCCTCGCTCATTTCCATTTTATAATTTTTATGACTGCCAACAATGTTGTTGCTGTTGAGACGGCGGCCATTGACGCGGTTCATTTCGTTCATTTGATCATTCGCGAAACGTTTGTCGGTCAATGTTCCCGGAGCCGCCAGATTACGGATCACATTCCCGTTAGCATCGTAACGCACGCTGTTGGGACGGATGTTTTTATTGCCGATATCTCCCTGATTGGACGCACACCCCGTTAACGTTGCTGCTAAAGCCACACTTGCTGTAAGAAGAATGAATTTGTTTTTCATGATCTGGCCACTCCTCCATTCGATTAGTTAGGCTTCGACCCGTGTCTTATTGTGCTCGGTTACGAGGAAGCTATCCGCAACAAGGCTTGACAAATCCATTCAAATTCAGTAATTTAATATCAAGTATTAGTACCTGGTACTAACAAGATACCAAGAAGCGATAGTATGAAATGAAAAGGAGCTGTTTCTAATGGAAAAGCAATTGCAATCCAACGCAGCTGTTACGGCCATCGGCACTTATATTCCGGATAAAGTATTGTCCAATGCGGATTTGGAGCGTATCGTCGAAACCTCGGACGAATGGATTGTTCAGCGCACGGGCATCCGTGAACGCCGGATTGCGGCGGATGACCAGTTCACGAGCGATTTATGCATTCGGGCGGTAAGGGATATGCAGGAGCGGTACGGGGTGGAAATCGAGGATGTGGATTACATTATTGTCGCTACCTCTACGCCGGACAATGTCATCCCAAGCGTTGCCGCCCAGGTTCAGGCAGGCCTTGGAATCCGTCATTGCGGCGCAATCGATATTCAGGCCGCATGCGCAGGCTTCACATCGGCCATTCAGCTGGCGAACGGCCTGCTTCTGTCCGGCGTTTACCGCAAAATCCTCGTCATTGGCGGAGAAACCTTGTCCAAGGTAACGAACTACGAAGACCGGACGACCTGCATTTTGTTTGGCGACGGAGCCGGCGCATTCTTAATGGAAGCCCGTGGAGACGGGGATGTTCTTGCGATATCCGCCCAGACGGACGGTGCCGGCGGACATCATGTTTACCGGAGCGGCTTGTCCCCCGTCATTAACGCGGCGGATATCGATACGACAAGCCGTATCGTTCAAAATGGCCGCGAAGTGTACAAATGGGCGCTCAGCCACGTATCGGAAGGAATCGCCGGATTGCTGAAGGACAGCGGCTACACGCCGTCCCAAATCAACTGGTTCGTTCCGCACAACGCGAATCAGCGCATTATCGACGCGTTATGCGAACGGACCGGCATAAGCGAGCAGCAGGCTTTGTCGAGCATCGAGCGCTACGGCAATACGTCTGCCGCATCCATTCCGCTTGCCCTTGATGCCGCCGTCCGGGACGGCCGCGTATTGCCTGGACATTTGCTGCTGCTCTATGGTTTTGGCGGCGGATTAACGCAGTCTGGCGTTTTGCTTCGTTGGTCGATCTAATTCATGAAGAATTAGAGGAGCGGGAATAATATCTTCAGCATTGTCTGAAGACGGTTCGCGTATTTATGGTCCCGGTAAGCCCGGTACATGCCGCGAAGGGCGATTTGCTGCCGCTCCTCTTCATGCTTCAGGTAATATTCCATCTTCTCGATCAGCTCCGCCGGCGAGGAATAAGTAACGATTTCTACTCCCGGGGTAAAAAAGGAAGCAAGATCATCCCGGGTATCGCATACCTGCAGTACGCCGCAAGCGGCAATCTCAAAGGTCCGGGGATTAGGGGAAACGGCCGTTAATCCGATTCGGTTGCTGTTGTACAAGGCATCGTCATGCGCCCTATGCATATTGATCACGATTTTGGAAGCATTGTACGTCAAGGCTGTTTCTGCCGGTCCCATCCAATTATTCAGCTTGATTTTGGAGCTCAGCAGGTCATATTTCGCTAAACGGTCCCACCAAATACCGGATATTAACGTATTTTTCCCCGCCAGATAAGGAGTTAATTCATTGAAATAGCTAACCCGGTTCAAATAGGCGGATCCGATAAACGTAATTTCTTTGCGGCTTGAGCGTTCGGGATTCGTCGGGCGATATTGCGCCGGATCGAAGCAAAACGGCAAATAAAACACATTCTGGCAGCCAAGCTGCTTGTAATAGTCCACCGAGTTGCGCTCGAGCGTAAATACCGTATCGTAATACGGAACAATCATCGTTGTAATATCCATATAATAGGGATCGTCAGTCAGCCAGATCGCTGTCCGGATTCCGTTTTCCCGAAGCTTTTCGATCTGGGCGACATCAAACTGCAGTCCATCCAGAACGATAACGACTTCCGGCCGGTCAGCGAGCGCAAGCTCCAACACGGACTGCGCCGCGTTAACAACGGTCAACCTCTGGACCATAGACGCTAAAGTCCCTCTTACGGCTTCGTCGATCGGCGAGTAAGGAAAGCCTTTGCCCGTCTCCACATACATGGCGTGAATCGGCCATACTTTATTGTCCTGCGGAATACGGCTGATCGCTTCCTCGCATAACCCGAACCAGTATCCGTGATCCCAGCCCAGCTTATATCCAGCCTCTCGTCCAGCCTCCTCATCGCTCTTCCGTTTGACCACTGGCGCCATATTTGTCACTCCTACATCAATAGATTCAAAAGCGTAGCGATTCGCGTAGTCATCGTGTGATCACGCAAAGTACGGTACAAGCCTCTCATGGCAATCCGCAAGCGTTCTTCTTCATGGGTCAAGTAGTAATCAATTTTCTGCAGCAGCTCCTGCGCATTGCCGTAAGTTTCAATCTCATAACCCGGACGGTACTGGGAAAACAGGTCATCCCGGATATCCGTTAGCTGCAGCGTCGCGCAAGCCGAAACATCATAGGTTCTCGGATTCAGCGACAAGCCGGGTGCCTGCGCTTCAATCTGATTATCCTTCCCTGGGACATCGGACCGGTGCATATTAATCACAATCTTGGAGCCGTTGTAATAATGGGCGGCCGCTTCTGGCGCAATGCCCTCCGGGTGGATATTGGATGCTAACAGCGGATATTGCTTCAGACGGTCCCAGTGCCCTCCGGCAATAAACAGCTTTCGCTTCGATAGCTGCCCGGCGATCGAATCAATCAGCTCTACCCGGTTCCAGAAGGCTACTCCGATAAAACAAACCTCGTATTCATACGTCTTATCCGCGCGAAAAGGACGGAATACCGTCTCATTGACGGCAAGCGGCAGATGATGCACCTGAAGACATCCTTGCTGTTGATAGAGCGGTATTGTCCCGCGCTCATGCGTCAATACAATATCGTAAGCTGGCGCGATCTGGACCGTGTGGGCCGTCATATACGGGTCATCCACAAACCAGATCGCCGTCTTAATCCCTAGCGCGCGAATTGCGGCAATCTGCTCCAGATGATCCGGCGGGAAAGTGTATAAGCCGTTCAATACAAGCACAAGATCGGGCCGAATGGCGGCCGCTTGCTGCAGCAAGCCTTCCTGCGCGCCTACATGCACTTCGCTGGCGCATCGTTGCAGCGCCTGAATAATGCCGGAATCAATGGCGTCAAAGCCTAATGAGCCTTGCGGAATATATAACACGCGCAAAGGTAATGCTTCCGGAACCGGAGTTACGGGAGATGTCTTTGCCCATTCGCAAGCCCCGTCCCGCCAACCTGCCTGAAATCCGGCCGAATAACCCTGCTGCCTGCCTTGCCGAAAGGACGCCGCTGCTGCCTTGTTCAAATTTCCCACTCACCTGCCCGTTACCCGAAGTTATACAAAAAAAGCCTTATTCCTGATTTGTCCATTCTGGCATGAACAAGGCAGAGCTAAGACCTCTATCTTTCGTCTGTGCGATTAAACCTGCGTCTCGTAAGCAATCTGATGGCCGTCTTCAAAGCCTTTGGCGAAGCCGGTATTATACCCGTCGTTATAGGCTTGGTTAAAACCGTAATCGTAGCTGGCTTGATCAAAGCTTACGCTTTTTCTTCTTTTTCTGGCCGAAGACTTCCGGCGTTTCATCGTGCTTTTGCCGGGCTTCTTCTTCCCCGCCGTCTTCCGGGCTCCGTTTACTTTGCGTTTAGTCCTTACACCAGGCTTGCGTTTGGTTCTCCGTTTGGCTGAAACAGCGCTTTTCTTCTTCATATCAAACGCCTCCTTCATGGATGACTTCTATCTTACAGCCTGCTGATCTTGGCGTTCAGCCAAGGGCTGCCGGGGCGCCCCCGCTTCAGACGCTTGCCGCGCATGGTCAGCCCCGTTACCGACTCCGCTATATTTTTCTGCATGGACGTTAGGAGCTTCACATTCTCGGCAATGCTTCTGGCAAGCGCCGGGGAAGCCTCCGATACGTCGGCGATGCTGTTCAGAATGCGGGCAAGCGCCGTCTGGCTGCTTGCGAGAGAAGAGAGAATCTCCAGCTTCACTTGCTGTTCTCTGGACGACTGGAATCTCAATTCATGTCACCCATGCCGCCGAACAGCATCTCCTCGTCGTCCCCGTCATGGTCGCCTCCGCCCTCGTTGCTTTTAGGCAGAACCGAGCGCATGACGGATAGGATCCCTTGGCTCATTTTGTTAACGCCGTCCAATAGTTCAATCACTTGCTCGTTGATTTGGGCTGTCTGTTTAAGCTGCGTTTGATCGCCCAGGAAGGATGCCGCGGTAATATGATTACATATCCAATGACGTGCTTTCTCTGTCTCTTCGGCCTTAGCCTCCAGCATTTTGGCAATATTCCACTGCATATGGGCGGTAGCGCCCAGCATTCGCATATAAGCCTGTTCCCGATTCATGACAAACATCCTCCTTCCGGCAAGCTTACTCTTCTTCCTCCAGGCGAAGCTCGCGGACCGTAAACGTCAGCTGCGCGGCAAGCGTCTCCTGCAATTCGGCTATCGTTGTTAAATAAGAAACAACTCCGCCAAGCAGAGCCTGCGTATTCGACAGCAGTCCATCCGTTCCTCCAAAGTTCGGATTGTTGTCGGGGATGGCCTTCACAACCTCGGCCATCCGCACGACAACATGCCGCTTGGAGTCAATCATGCGAGCCATTTGTTGATGGGAATGCGATAAATGCTCTATTATTTCGTTTACGATCTGCTGCAACTTCCAGCCCCTCCTTTGCAGCAATAAACGTGTCAAGTTCAATTGTCGTCGTCATACTAGCATATGCATCTTTGAAAAAGGGTGATACTTGCGTATGCCTACAGGACCTGACGCAGCTTAACCGGCGGAATTAGAGGCAGCCCCTCCGGCATTGCCTGCAGCTCTTCCGAGGTTAGCGGATATTTCGCCCTTTCGTTCAAATGCCAGGAGACGGCTGCTGCTTCCGTAATAATTTTTCGCTTGGTGCCATTCTCCAGATAATACAGGAAGCCGTCCAGCCCGCTTGCAACTTGCCCGTGCAGGGAAGCGCCGAAATGAACGGAGTGAAGCGCATGCCATTTGGATGCCGCTTCAACCGCGGGCAGCGCGTCCGCAGACGGCCAGCTCCGGAGCAGAACCTGCGGCAGACGCACGACCGGTCCGGACCATTCCCCTTCGATTGGACGTTTGCTTCCTTGTTCGATCCAATAAACCTGCGGGCCAATTCCCTTCACAGCGACACTTTCCGGGTAAAAGGCGATCTCTCCCTTTACCTTAGTCGAAGCTGGCTTCGGATGGCTTGTGCGGACCAGATGAATCCACGCATACGGATTATTCCATTTGGTCATATAGTAAACCATATTTCGGGTGTTAACCTGTTCAAGCTGATCGCCAAGCGCCTTGATGCTGACGCTCCCGAAATGATGGATAAAGGTGTCCCTTGCGATAATAAGGGAGTAACCGAGCAGCCTGGTCCGAATATTATAATCATCATCCTCATAGTTGCCGAATTCGAACCCTTCATCAAGAAAGCCGACCTGCTCCCACAATTCTCGGCGGAACAAGAGGCAGAAGCCCGGCAGCCTGTCTGTTCTCTCCCAGCGCTTCGGATCGGAAATATTATTGAGTCTCGCGAATTCCGGCATATCTTCAATTCTTTCGTAAGGGACCGGAATTTGCTGATCCCCGCTAATATAATTCGTGACCGGCCCCACCATTCCGATTGTGGGATCGCTGTGCAGACAGATTAGCAAGTTGCCAAGCCAGTTATCCGTCACAAGCGTATCATTGTTCAGTATAAGCATCGTTGTGCCTTTGGCCATCATGAGTCCCATATTCACCGCACCCGCGAAGCCGTAATTCTGATCGAGAACACGGTAACGCACCTGACCGTCCAGTTGCTCCAAATATTCGGCTGTCCCGTCAGTCGAAGCGTTGTCGACAACGATAATCTCGTGGGGCTGCTCCGTATTGTCCACGATGCTGTCGATGCAGCCGCGCAAATAATTCACCTGATTGTAGCTCGGGATAATAATGCTTGTTCCCTCGAACAAAGATTGATAGCTGCTTTGACCAGCAAGAAGTCCCTGATTGTATCCTGCCTGCAGACCGGCCTGATAATTAGCCGAACGCCTTCCCTCTTTCGTAGGCGCGGGCTTGAGACGACGAATGCCCCGCGGTTTGCGTCTCACTCACAAATCTCTCCCGTCTAGTATTCTATATCCCAATATCGGGCGGATGCTTCCTTAAGCGACTCGAATGTCCCCGCATCCATCCACCAGCCGGCTAACGTCCGGTAGGTTAATAGACCGGCAGCCGCGTAAAGATTATTCAGATCCGTAATTTCGAGTTCTCCTCTGCTTGACGGGCTGATATTCTCGATTCGCTCGAAAACATCCGAGCTATACATATATAAACCGGTAACCGATAGATTCGACTGCGGCTCCGCGGGCTTTTCTTCTATGTGCTTGATCGCACCGCTAGCATCAAAGACCGGAATCCCGTACCGGTGCGGATCGTCGACTTCCTTAAGAAGCACCATCGCCCCGTCTTGCTGCTGCCGAAAATCATGAATATAAGGCGTTAAATCCTCTTCAAACAAGTTGTCACCCAGAAGAACGAGAAACTTCTCGCCATCCGCAATAAACGGTCTGGCCAGCTGCAGCGCATCCGCAATGCCCCCGGCCCCTTCCTGGATCCGGTATACCAGCGATACCTTCCGGTCTTCGCCGCTGCCGAAATACTGGATAAACGTTCCCGCAGACTGACGGTTCGTGATAATCAGAATATCGTTGATCCCTGCCCTGCGCAGCGATTCGATACCATGATGGATCATCGGATGTCTGCCGACCGGCAGCATATGCTTATTGATATAAGAAGTAAGAGGCATGAGCCGTGTACCGGTTCCGCCCGCCAAAATAACAGCTTTCAAAAGTGCAGCCCTCCTAACCATGTGCAGACTTACAAGGCCATCTCGCGCTTGCGCAGCCGATCCTCGAACCCGCCCCGTTCATCTGTGCATGACAGCAGCCAATAGATCGCCTCCAAATGATCGCCTAAAATTAATCGTTCAAGCGGGTTTTTCCTCTCCCGCTCCGGCCGCGGTTTGTTTATTTTGCCGACATTAACGGTGTGTACGGCCTTCACCTTGAGTCCTTGCTTCACAGCCATCGCGTGGGCAAGCGGAGGGACTGACAAGGCTTCCGCTCCTATCGTATCCAAGCATCTGCGGCTGATCGCATGCGGTACGGCCGTGAACGACATTCCCTTCAGATCAGGCCTTTGAAGAACGGCATTCAAGGCATGCTTAGCCAGCACGACACTATGAACCTTCGCTTTGCGAACCGGACCGGAATAGTTATTCAACGCCGCGTCTACTCCTTTTTCTCTCACCGCGTAAATGAAAGGACGCAAATTAGCAGCTGATATAACCATATCTCCGTCAATAAACAGCAGTACCTCGCCTTTAGCTTCCAATGCCCCTATCGTTCTCCCAACGTCATGACCAAGAGGCTTCCCGAATTGCAGCACTCTTGCCCCCATCTTTCTAGCAATTGCTATGGAACCGTCTGTAGAACCATTGGCAACGACAATAACCTCCGTACGGGGATGTACCTTTGCCGCTTCGCGAATCACGCGCCCGATGGTCGATTTTTCATTCATAACAGGGATAATGACCGATACGGCCGGATTAGGATGAGGTGCGCGTTTCATCCACTGAATCACCTCGGTTTTACGCCTATTAATATTTGCAAGCATATTGATGCACATCACATAGTATGTATGCAGACTGTTGGCGCAACGGCATTTGTACAACTTCCAAGACGTCTGTCCCCCTCCCAATTAAAAAAGAGGATAGGAGCATAGATTTAGCTCCCATCCTCTATTGAATCTATGAATGTTACCGGCCAATGGCGATCCAGTTCATATATCCCTCAGGCTCAAACGAACCTCTGGAGCGGACAATGTTTAGAATGGCGCTGCCTTCGGATTTGCTAAAGACGGATACATAGCATTCCGGATTATCGCAGATGGCGGTAATGGCATAGTCCGTATTGCTGAACGGCTCGTCGAATATAACTTCAATCTCCAGCATCTTCCCTTTTTTGAAGAACGAATACGGGGCAAGGCCGAACTGTTGAATGACCTGACCGGTTCCCGTGGAGCGGATATAGGAAGGCGCCGGTTCCGGCTCTTGCTCCGACTGTTCTTCCGCATCTTCTATGACTGGCGGGAATATCGCCGATACAAGCTCCGGCGCCAATTTATCCAGCGTTATTGCCTCTGTCGCAATATGCCAGCCGCATACGCTGTCTTCCGCCAGCTTCTCTCTCGTTACGCTCTCATTGGCTAGCTTCTCGGTTGTGATGCTCTCATCGGCAAGCTTCTCGACCGTGATGCTTTCTTCTACCAGCTTATCGCCAGTGATGCTGTTGCCGGCAAGCTTATCGCCCGTCACGCTGCCGAACGCCAGCTTCTCGCGGGTAACGCTGCTATTTGCCAGCTTCCCGGATGTGACGCTAAGATCCGCGAGCTTCCAAGTGGTTACACTGTCATCGGCTAGCTTAAGCGTTGTAATGCTGTCATCGGCAAGCTTCTCCGCCGTAACGCTCTCGTCGGCCAATTTGCTGCTAGTCACCGCTTGATCAGCCAGTTTATTGATCGTAACGCTGCCGTCCGCCAGCTTGCTTGCGGTCACACTCTCTTCGGCCAGCTTGCGGCTTGTGATGCTGTCGTCGGCAAGCTTCTCTGCGAGTATGCTGGCATCCCGGAGGATATTGCCGGTAATGGCATCTGCAGCAAGCTTCTCGGCCGTAATGCTTCCAGCCGCGAGCTTCTCGCTTGTAATGCTGTTATCGGCAAGCTTGCTTCCGGTCACCGCTTGATCAGCCAGCTTCTCGCTTGTCACGCTCTCGTCGGCAAGCTTATCGCTGGTCACACTTTCATCAATCAGCTTGCGGCTCGAAATACTGTAGTCGGCTAGCTTACCTGTCGAGACGCTCTCATCCGCCAGCTTGCTTCCGGTGACGGACAGGTCGGCTAGCTTGCTCGTAATGACATTTCCGTCCGCCAGCTTCTCGTAGGTTACGCTCTCCGCAATCAGCTTGCGGCTTGTAATGCTATCGTCGGCAAGCTTC
Organism: Paenibacillus sp. ATY16; assembly: GCF_003399985.2. Classification (NCBI taxonomy): domain Bacteria; kingdom Bacillati; phylum Bacillota; class Bacilli; order Caryophanales; family Paenibacillaceae; genus Paenibacillus; species Paenibacillus sp. ATY16. The sequence goes on from NZ_NMOK02000022.1 coordinate 135,180, forward strand.
TCGGTTGTCACACTTTCATCGGCTAGCTTGCGGCTTGTAATGCTAGCAGTGGCAAGCTTTTCTTCCGTGACGCTTCCCGCCGCAAGCTTCTCCGTTGTGACGCTCTCATCGGCCAGCTTGCTCCAAGTGACGGCCAGATCGGCCAGCTTGTTGCTTGATACGCTGCCGTCGGCAAGCTTCTCGCCGGTCACACTTTCATCAATCAGCTTCCCGGATGTAATACTGTCGTCGGCAAGCTTCTCGGTCGTGACGCTCTCTTCGGCCAGCTTCTCCGAAGTAATGCTTCCGGAAGCCAGTTTGCCAGTCGTGACACTTTCATCGGCAAGCTTATCGCTTGAGATACTGCCCTCGGCAAGGTTCCAAGCCGTGACACTTCCGCCCGCGAGCTTGCGGGATGTAATACTTTCATCCGCCAGCTTCTCGGTCGTGACGCTCTCGCCTGCCAGCTTCCAGGTGGTCACGCTAGCATCAGCCAGCTTCTCATTCGTTACGCTGCCGCCTGCCAGCTTCTCGGTTGTAACGCTCTCGTCCGCGAGTTTACTGCCGGTAACGGCCAGGTTAGCCAGCTTTAGGCCCGTGATGCTTTCGTCCGCCAGCTTGTCGCCGGTCACGCTTTCGTCCACCAGCTTACGGGTCGTGATGCTTTCGTCCGCCAGCTTCTCGGTCGTGACACTTTCATCCGCCAGCTTGCTGCCGGTAATGCTGTCTGAGGACAGCTTATCAGCCGTAATGCTTCCGGACGCCAGTTTCTCGCCGGTAATGCTGTTATCGGCAAGCTTGCTTCCGGTAACAGCCTGATCAGCCAGCTTTATGCTCGTCACGCTGCCGCCTGCCAGCTTATCGCCAGTCACGCTTTCATCGATTAGCTTACGGCTCGAAATACTGGAATCGGCCAGCTTCCCGGTCGAGACGCTCTCATCCGCCAGCTTGCTGCCAGTGACTGACAGGTCGGCTAGCTTGCTTGTAATGACGCTTCCCTCAGCCAGCTTTTCGGTAATTACGCTTGCCGCGGTCAGCTTGCGGCTTGTAATGCTGTCGTCGGCAAGCTTCTCCGTCGTTACGCTTTCGTCGGCCAGTTTACGCCTTGTAATGCTTTCTGCCGCGAGCTTCTCAGATGTAACGCTTCCCTCAGCCAGCTTTTCCGTCGCAACGCTCTCATCCGCCAGCTTGCTGCCGGTGACAGACAGGTCCGCGAGCTTGCTCGTAATGATATTCCCGTCTGCCAGCTTCTCGCTGGTGACACTCTCATCAACCAGCTTGCGGCTTGTTATGCTGTCGTCGGCAAGCTTATCGGAAGTGACGCTCTCCGCTGCCAATTTACGGCCTGTTACCGCCTGATCGGCCAGCTTGCTCGTCGTTACGCTCTCTTCGGCAAGCTTCTCGGAAGTGACGCTTTCGTCCACCAGCTTGCGGGTTGCAATGCTATCGTCGGCAAGCTTCTCCGCCGTTACGCTGTCGTCTGCCAGCTTCCGGCCAGACACGCTTTCATCCAGCAGCTTCTCGGCCGAGACGCTTTGATCGGCCAGCTTGCTGCTCGTGACGCTTCCGTCCGAAAGCTTATCGCTTGTAATGCTTTCAACAGCCAGCTTACTGCCGGTAATACTTCCGTCGGCCAGCTTGCTGCCCGTAATAATGCCATCTGCCAACTTCCGGCTTGAAATGCTTTCATCCGCCAGCTTATCGCCGGTAATGCTGCCTCCGGCCAGCTTGCTGCCCGTTACGCTTTCGGCAGTCAGCTTATCGCCGGTGATGCTCTCGAATGCCAGCTTCCGGCCTGTCATGCTTGCGTCGGCCAGCTTATCGGCCGTAATGCTGTTATCAGCCAGCTTGTCGTTAGTAATACTGCCTGCCGTCAGCTTGCTTCCGGTAATGCTCTCATCCGAAATCTTCTCGCCCGTGACGCTGTTGTCGGCCAGCTTGCTGCTTGTGATGCTTCCTTCCGCAAGCTTGCCGGTTGTGACGCTCTCATCGGCCAGCTTCCCGGTTGTGATGCTGTCATCCGCCAGCTTATCGGTAACAACGCTGCCGTCAAGCAGCTTGGAGGTTTCGATAATCCCTTCAGCCAACTGCTCCGGCAAAATCGTTTTAGGCTTGAATTCATTAAGAACATCCGCACTCAGGTGATCGAAGGACACCGTGCCTTTCCGAAGATGATAGCTTTGAATGGAATCGGCCTTAATATGCTTGCTCGCAATCGTCTCCAGGCGCAGGTGATCGCCCGATACGGTATCAACTGCCAGCTTGGCGGATGTTACCGCGCCGTTTTGCAGCTTGCTTTCATCGATGCTGCCCGGCGTCAGATGCTTCTCCTGAACGGACAACGGCTGGATATGATCGGCATTAACCGATAAGGAAGCCAGCTTGGTTTCCCGAACCGCACCGTCCGCGAGATGCTCCGTTCCGATAATTTCATCCTGCAGGGCTTCCGAATTTACCGCGCCGGCTTGGATATGGGCTTCCCCTACGCTGAGCGGAGCAAGCTTCGCTTCGGTGACTGCTTCATCGGTCAGATGAATGTTGCGAACGCTGCCCTCTACGATATGAATGCCAAGGACGGAATCATTCGCCAAATGCCTGCTTACGACCGCTTCGTTGCCGATATGGCTGGACTGCACAGCGCCGGTTGCCAGCTTCGGCGCCGTTACCGACTGGTTAGACAAAGCCTCCGTGCCAACCGCTCCGCCGCGGATATGATTCGCTCCGATAATATCCTCCGTCAGATGCTCGGATTGAATGGAGAGCGGCTCGATATGATTCGATTGAATCGAGAACGGGCGTATCAACTCCGAGTAGATGGAGCCTTCCGCAAGTTTGCCAGCCGTAACGCTGCCGTCTGCCAGCTTGGAAGAGGTTACGCTTGAATCGTTCAGCTTTTCGGTTGTTACCGCATCTTTGGACAGCTTGCTTGCCGTTACGGCCTGGTCGGCAATATGATCCGTGTTCACGATATCGTACGACAGATTCATCTCGGTAACGGACTGATAACCCATATGCTCCGCTTGAATAATACCCGTCTGCAGATGCTCCGACTGGATCGCCTGAAGGCCGATTAATTCTGAATGAATCGAGCCCGGAGCAATATGATTCGATTGCACGCTGCCATCCGCCAGCTTGGAGGAGGTAACGTTCGAATCCGCCAGCTTCTCGCTTGTTACCGATTGGGCAGCCAGCTTGCCGGTTGTCACCGCTTGGTCGGACAAATGCTCCGTTTGTACGCTGCTTTCCGACAAATGCTGCCGCGTTACTGCTTCGTCAGCCAAATGAACGGATTGGATGGCGCCGTCCTCAATATGCTCGCTTGCGATAGAAGAATACTGAAGATGACCGCCATGGATGGATGCAGGCTGAATCGCATCGGAATTCACCGCATCTTGCGCGATATGCTGTTCGTTGACGCTGCCATCGCCAAGCTTCGAGGCGGTTACGCTTCGATCGGCCAGCTTGTCGGTTGAAACGGATTCGGGAGCGAGCTTCTGGGAGCCGATGCTATGATCGGCCAGATGATGCGGATGAACGGAGTTCGGAGACAGGTTAAACTCGGTAATCGCACCGTAAGCGATCTTGCCGCTTGTAACCGACAGATCCTGAATGGCATCCGTGCCTACTGCCTGATTGGCGAAATGCTGCTTCTCAATCGCCTTCGGCTTCAAATGCTCGCCGGAGATCGCTTCCGGGGAAATCGCATCCTCGGTTACGGAGCCTGCCGAAAAATGATAGGCGCGGAGCGTATCGGGAGCAAGCTTCTGAAACGTAATAATCTCGTTCTTCAGATGGCCCGTTTCGATGGCGCCCGCAGCGAGCTTGGAGCTTTTGACCGCGCCATCCGCTATTTTTCTATCCGTTACGGCCTGGTCCGCAAGCTGGTGCGTACCCACCGACAGGTCGCTCAGATGATCGGTCGTAATGGCCTGGGGAGCGATTTTCTCCCCTTTCACAGAGCCGTCCTGCAGCTGCTCCCTGCCTACGGAACCGGACTGCAAATGCTGACGCGACACCACCTGATGGGCAATATGGCGCTGCTCGATCTGGCCGATGGCAATATGGTCCGAAATGATGCTGCTGCGCCCGATATGACGGGTTTGCACGGCTTCATTTGTCAGCTTGCTCGAGTTGACGCTTTGATCGACAAGATGCTTGCTCCCAATCTGTCCGGCCACGATATGCTCGCCGGAAACGGTCTCCTGCTGGAGATGACTTGCGTTAACGGCTCCGGGTGCTATCCGCTCGGCGTTTACGGATTGAGGCTGAAGGGCTCCGGTCCCTACCGCTCCTTCCGCCAGATGCTCCTGCGTGATGGCGCCTGGAGCCACGTGCTTCCCCAGGATAGCTCCAATCGATACATGCTCCGCCAGGAGCAGCCCTTGCTTCAGATGAACGGACTCAATCGTATCCGAGGCCAGCTTGCTGCCTGTAATCGCTCCGTCCCGCAATTTGGAATGAGTAACCGATGCCTCGCCAAGCTTCGAATTCGTAATAGCCTCATTGGCTATTTTTTCCGTGCGGACGGCGCTGTTTTGAATTTTATCCGCAGAGATGGAATGGTTGTCGATCAGCTCCTCCGTGATGATAAACGGCTGAAGATGCCGCGATGTAATCGAGCTGTCCGAGATTTTGCTGGAATCAATAGTCCGGTCGGCCAGCTTCTCCGATGTGATGCTGCCATCCTGCAGCTTGCTGCCGTTAATCGAGGAATCCACGATTTTATCCCCGGTAATGGAGCTGTTCGAAAGATGGTTGCCCGTAATGGTTAAAGGCGAAACTTTATTGCCCGTTACGGCTCCGGGGGCAAGATGAATATTTTGCACCGCATAATCGGATAAGGTGGAAGAGTTGATGCTGCCCGGACGCATTTTGTCCGAGTCTACCGAGTAAGGAGCAAGCTTGCTGCCCGTTACGGCGCCATCCACGATATCATCCGTATAGATAAACGGAAACGGTTTGTATAGGTCCTGCTTCTCCACCAGTTTGTCGAGCTTCTTCTCATAAGTTGGCTCAAGTCCCGGTACAGATGTTTTTTCTTCCTTCCGCTCCTGCTTCGATTCTTGCCTTTGCGCTTGCTTAGCTTCCGGCTTCGATTCAGGCTTAACTTCTTGTTGCTTCAGTTCAACCCTAGGCTCCTGCTTCAGCTCCGGAATCGGTACGGGATCAGCATCATAAGAAGCGATTTCCTCAATAAGCCGCTCTGTCTCAGCGTCGCTTATTTCAGCCGATGAGGAGGCATCGGCAACAAGGATCAATTCTTCCGTCAATACAGGGATCAAATCCGTCTCCGCTTGCGGGGCTTCTTCCACTGGAGCTATTGCGTTAATGTTCACCGGCCGGTTCTCTGCAGGTTTAGGCTGCGGAACAAGCAGGTTATTATTCTGAACCTTATTCTTTTTGCTTTTCAATTCATCCAGCCACTTTAATTCCGAGGCATTCGGATTATCAACAAAATAACTCGGCTTACGCCCTTTGGCGCTTTTCGACGATTTACCTTTTGTCATTGACCTCTCCTTCTTTCTTCCTCCCCAAAGTTATTTCACTATATGCTCTTACCCATGGGCGCGCTACTAACGTTTAAGCAACAAAAAAGGACGGCAGCTCTTAACTGCCGTCCTCCCGGGTATAAGGCGTATGATTCAAGTAGCCCATTTCGTAGCTGATTATCTGCTCCTCCTCATGAGCCTTTTCCTGCACGAGCTGCGGAACCGACTCCGGATCTAAGTTTTCATCACTTAACTCCGGGTTGTCGCTGTATTTCAGGTCCGCTTCATTTCTTTGAATCTTTAACCACCGCTTCGCCGTATGTTCCCATGTGAAAAGCTGCTCCACCCGCTGCCTGCTCTTTACCCCCATCTGTCGGCGCAGCGCCGCATTATGGAGCAGGAGCAGGAGCTTGGCAGTCAGCTCGGTTTTGATTTCCGTCTGATTGATGAGAAAACCGGTCTCTCCGTCCTGGATAATTTCCTGCATTCCGCCAGCGCGCGTAGCTATAACCGGAAGGCCCGTTGCCATCGCCTCTACATTCACAAGCCCGAACGCTTCCCGCTTGCCTGAAGGCATGACGGCAATGTCGGCGGCCATGAACCAGCCCGGAACTTCCGAATAGGGCACGTACGGCACGAACCGGACATGCTTCTTGTACCGCTCACCCATCTTTAACAGCTTGCGGGAATAAGCCGTCGTACGGTGCGACCCGTAGAATGGACTTCCGACAATGACGACAAGAAGATCGGGATGGATCTTGATCAGTTTTGGCACGATGGCGAGCAAATGATGCACGCCCTTAAGCGGAATCAGCCTGCCGAGGAAAACAACTACTTTTCGGTGGACCAGGCCTTTACGCTCCCTGTGATGTCTTCGCGCTGCCTCCCCTTCCGCCGTATAGCGGGACTGGAAGCGTCTTGTCTCCACTCCCGGATAGACGACGCGGAGCTTCGCGCTGGCTTCCGGCACCTTCTTAAGGATCAGACCTCGCAGAAATTCGCTGTTTACAATAATCCGGTCCGCTAGAGCAAAGCTTTTGCGGAGCTGCGTCTCGGAGATGTGTCTCGGACTGATGTAAGTGGAAGAATGAAGATTAAGCCATATTTTGGTTTTCGGGTTGGAATGCCTCAGCTTTATAACATAAGTCGGACGGTTCTCGACCTGTATAATTTGCGGACCGAATTTCTTGATAGCACGTCCTATATTCGCAACATAAGCGGAACGTCTGGCAGCATGGAATCTTTCGCATACGACGTCATGAACAAGGCTACGGCGGGGCAAATTGCGCCCGGTTTTCCCGTAAATACGAGGCTCAACACTAGGACGCAGCAGAGGAACGAATTTTTCAACAACCCGTTCGACTGAGCTGCTGTTTCCCGATGGAATCGGATAGGCTCCAGGCGTAACGAATGCCACTTTCACAGGCGACATGTCGAAGGAAGGCCTCCTTCGTTATCAATTTGCAGTTAGCATACGCGAGCGATTCCGTTATTGCCACAAGGTTGCGCGGACGCCTATACTATTGATTTGTAGGAATGGTTGTGTCACACTGTTCGGAGGACACCGAAAGGCAAGACGCAAGGAAAGGACGTGAGTGAGCGGGCATGATGGGATGGTTGTTTCAAGCCATGACGGAGCTTAGTTCGCGCAAATGGATATCCAGACTGACCGGCCGCTTCGCGCAATCGAAGGCAAGCCGCGGCTGGATTCCGAGATTCGCCAGCATGTATAACATCAAAATCGAAGAAGCGGAGAAGCCGCTGGAAGCATACAGCACGTTAAACGAATTTTTTACGAGGCGCCTGAAGCCGGGCTCCCGGATTATTCATGAAGAGACTACAGCACTTATAAGTCCGGTGGACGCCTTGATCACGGGGGCAGGACCAATCAAAGACGGTACGATTGTTAACGTAAAAGGACAGGATTATACGATTGAGGAGCTGCTTAACCGCTCTCCGCGAACAGAGCTATACCGCGACGGATACTACATCGTATTGTACTTAAGTCCAACCGATTATCACCGCATACATACCCCCGTAGACGGACGGATTGTCGAGCGCGAGCATGTTCCCGGCAAGGTATACCCGGTTAACGACTTTGGCCTTCGCCGCATGCGCCGCGTCCTCAGCCGGAATGAAAGACTGATTACCTACATCAAACATGCCGGAGGAGAAACGGCCGTCGTCAAGGTTGGCGCCATGAACGTCAGCAGCATTCGTTATGTGGAGCCCATTCGCGACAAAGCCGTAAAAGGCGGCGAGCTTGCCTACTTCGAGTTCGGCTCAACGGTCGTATTGCTCATGGAGAACGACACCTTCATTCCCCGGCAGGATCTTGCGCACGGATTAAAGGTGAGGATGGGCGAGAAGTTGGGGCAGTTGATTGAGGGGTAAATAGCATGTTTATTGCACGTTAGAAGGCATGCTCATTGCGCATTAAATGTTCTTCCGATCGCCATTGCTCGGGGATTCCTTTGAACAATCCTGGCGGATTGGAATCCCCAGAGCAAAAGCGACCACTTCGTTTCTACAGAAACATTTAATGCTCCAATCGCACTTTTACCCCTAAATAAACTTATTTTTAAGAACCGAATAGAGCCATTTCATTACTCGAAATGGCCCTATATAGAAGAAAGGCGCCGAGGGATTATCCCTGCGGCGCCTTTTCTTGTTATTAACGGATTTCGGATGGGCTTTTGCCCGTGTATTGCTTGAACTGCCTGCTGAAGAAGAAAATATCCCTGTAGCCAAGCGCATCCGCAACCTCCGTCACGTTCATGCCTTCGTACATCAGCAGATGCTGGGCCCGTTCGATTCGTGTCCGGATCATATAAGATTGTACCGACATGCCGATCATTTCCTTAAACTTTACGGAAAAATACCGCGGAGACAGCTGGGCGCGCATCGCCAAATCCTCAACCCGGTGAGCTACGCTTGGATGCTGCTTCACGTAATTGGCAACCTCTTGAATCGCTTCGGTCAGTTGGTTGCTGCCTTTGCGTTCAACCGGCATCTCCCGGTCCTCGCGCAGCAGATGGATCATCAGCTGCTTAAGCACCAGCAAGGCTTCCTCCTCCGCCGCGTATGTCTCAACGAGAAACAGCCGGACATACCGGGAAAGCAAATATTCGAAATCAACCGTATCCGTCAGCTTCCGGTAACGTTCCGGCACAAACTGCACAGGCTCGCGTACGTCAAAATGAATATAGGTCAGGACAAGGGGCTTTTGTGGATTATGGGTAGCACTCGTGTGGTCACCAGGCCGGAACAAAAAGCAGCTTCCTTTTCCTACCGGATACGCTGTTCCGTTAACTTCCACTTCCCCTTCGCCGCTCCATACATAAAATAAATCATAGTTCGCCATCGGCTTCTCGCGCCGCTGCCATCTCCAGTTAGGTTCACATACGATTTTGGCAATAGGCGGCAATTTAATGTACGAATCCGTAGATAAGTGCAGCATGCGAATCCTCCTAAAAGTTTAACCCCGCTTGCTATTGGTTGAAGATACATTGCAAGCATAATCCTAAAGTTTACCAAATAATGCTTTTCGTTATGCCGAAAATTACTTCCCATACGAATATTAAGGATCTCGCGACGCTTTTCCGAAGCATTTTTCGCGAAATTTCGAGTTCTTGCCGACATCATACAACAGCCGGAAACCCGTACGCAAGCGGGTATTGCCCTCCCGTTTGCACAAAAGTCAAAAAATATTGCATTTTGGTTGGTGTGCTTTGTTAAAAAAATGTTATAATAGCACCCGATAAGCGTTAAATGACGAATTGATTTCCCGGAAGGATGGAATGGAGTCCATGAACCCACTTGCTCAGCAGTTGAATGAGACGCTCAAAGCCGAAAGTCCGAACGTCTACGACATGTTGTCCGCTTTAGGAAAAGCGATTTATTTCCCGAAGGAAGGCATACTCAGCCAATCCGCAGAAGCAAAGGCCAAAGCTAAGAAATTTAACGCCACGATCGGCATAGCAATAGAAAACGGTCAGCCCATGCACCTTAAGGTTATACAAGACACATTGTCCTCGTATGATCCAAAAGATATCTACGAATACGCTCCGCCAGCAGGCAAGCCGGAGCTGCGTTCCGCATGGCGCACCAAAATGGTTAAAGAAAACCCTTCCCTTGAAGGCAAAAAATTCAGCAACCCTGTCGCAACGAACGCATTGACACACGGTTTGAGTATTGTTGCCGACCTGTTCGCCGACGTCGGCGATGCGGTTATCATCCCGAACAAGAACTGGGAGAACTATGAACTGACATTCAACATCCGCCGCGGTGCCGAGATCGTTGAATACCCGCTGTACAATGAGGATTACCGCTTCAACAGCGCCGGTCTGCGCGAAGCTCTGCTCGCTCAGAAGGACAAAGGAAAAGCGATTGTCATCCTCAACTTCCCGAACAACCCTACAGGCTACTCGCCGGATCCTCAGGAAGGCGATGAGATTGTTGCGGCAATCCGCGATGCGGCAGAAGCAGGCATTAACGTAGTGGCCGTAACGGACGACGCGTACTTCGGCCTGTTCTTTGAAGACTCGCTGCATGAATCGCTATTTGGCAAGCTGGCCGATCTGCATCCGCGCGTACTGGCTGTCAAAGTCGACGGCGCGACTAAAGAAGAATACGTATGGGGCTTCCGCGTTGGTTTCATTACTTACGCTAACCCTTCCGATAAAGCACTGGCTGCTCTTGAGCAGAAAACGATGGGTATTATCCGCGCGACAATCTCGAGCGGCCCGCATCCGTCGCAAACCTTCGTCTTGCGCGCACTGCAGTCTGCTGAGTTCGATGAACAGAAAGCGGAGAAATACGAAGTGATGAAAAAGCGTGCCAATAAAGTAAAAGATCTGCTCGACAGCGGACGTTACGGAGACGTATGGAGCTACTATCCATTTAACTCCGGTTACTTTATGTGCCTTAAGCTGAAAGGCGTCTCCGCGGAAGAGGTCCGCACACGTCTCCTGGACGAGTACGGAATCGGAACAATCGCGCTTGGCGAGACCGATCTTCGCGTTGCATTCTCCTGCATTGAGGAGCCGAACCTGGAAGAGCTGTTCGATACGATCTACAAGGCGGTTACCGAGCTGCTCGGTTAATTGCCCTTTATAAATAAAAAAACAGCGGTGCAAGGGATGATCCCTGCACCGCTATTTTTATAACGAAAAACCGTCATTCCTCCTCCGCATCTTCGACTAGCTTGCGGCGCAAACGGCCGGGACGAAAGAATAGAATCTGCGCGTAAGCAGCCAACAGCGCGACAATCGCCGGAACGATGAGCCCTTGAACCAGCAGCATGACGGCTGCCGGCAGCCACATGAGGAATGAAACCGTCGCAAACGCCCACCGGTCTACAAGGATCAGGCTGTCCATCCGTTGTGCTTCAGGCAGCGGATAGACATGGCGCCAGACGGAATAGCGATGGGAATGCCGCAATCCCCCGAGCTGTACGGCTACCAGCTGCAGCAGGATGAAATAAGCTCCGGCAGCTCCCCAACCCGACAGCCATCCGTCCTCCGCAAACCAATAAACGATAAGCGCAAACAACACGGTAAGCCGCAAGACGATGCCGCCAATCTCCGTTCTTACAAGAGACGCCGCGTACAAATATACATAGGTCAGGCGGTGCCGATTCGGAATATACCTTAAAACCCACGCCAGGTAAGCCCGGGATGCTGTACGGGAAGGCATCGTTGGAACATCGATAAATAAGCCGAAAAATTGATAGTAGCTTCTTCGGGTTCGAGCCTCTTCTTCAATCAGCCGTTCCCATGGGAACGAATGCTTGTCCGGCAGCCGGTACAGCAGAGCGAACAAGACAAGAAGCAGCAGCAGGAACAATGCAGCCTGCCACGGCGCGCTCGTCAGCGTAACCGCCAGCGCAAGCGCATTCGCCGCCCAGCGAAAAAACCGAAACAGAAGACGGACACCGGACCAGGCGAATTTCCGTTCCTTCCACGCCCCCCGCAGGTTTGCCGCCCGCATAACCGCGCAAATGAGCAGCAAAGTCAAAAAGCCGGCTTCCCCGTCCCCTTGCCGGTAAATCGGCCAATAGAGCAGGAGCACAATAATCCCAAGCAAAGAAGTCATAATTGCCGAGCGGCGGAAGCTTCTGCGCATATAGCCGCCCATTTCCGCCTCACGGGGCATATGGAAGACAATATCAGGCAAGGTCAGCCAGGTTCGGAGCGGACTCCAGCTAAGAATAATAAACAAGGCCACGGTACCAACAAGCGTAATCGGAAATCCGCTTGGCAGATCACGGATCAGCCTGATGTAACCAAAGGCGGATGACAACACGATAAACGACATAAACAACGGAAACCCGCTTTGCGCCATATAACCGAAATAAGGAGTTACTTCTTTCCGGAATTCTCCTGACCGCTTGAGCCATAAAGCCTCAAGCGACCGATCTCCCCCGCTCATTGGCGTCCCTCGGTGACAAGCTTGTAAAAGGCATCCTCCAGCGCCCCGCCGCGCGTTTCGATTCCGGCAGTCTTGCATACCTCTTCAAGCGTTCCGTATGCAGCCACCTTGCCTTGATGCATAACGATAAACCGGTCGCAATACGCTTCCACCGTCGACAGGATGTGGGAGCTCATCAGAATAGCCGAGCCTTTCTTCTTCACTTCAACCAGCCGTTCAAGCAGAGAACGAATGCCTAACGGATCCAGGCCTAGAAACGGCTCGTCTATCATGTAAAGCGGCGGTTCGGAGAGCAGCGTATTCATAATCATTACCTTCTGCTTCATCCCCTTGGACAAATGCGAAGCAAATGCCCCGCGCTTGGGCCTCATCTGGAATTCGTCCAGCAGCTGCTCCTGCCGTTCGCCAAATGCCGGCTCGGCCACATTATAGGCCATCCCGGTCAGACGCAAATGCTCCTCCACTGTCAGCTCGTCGAATAGGACTGGCGTCTCCGGCACATAGGCAAAAGCGGAGCGGTAACGCTCCGCGTTGTCCTCAAGCGTAACGCCGTCCACCTTCACCTGCCCCTGATGAGGCTTCATAAGCCCGAGAATATGCTTGATCGTTGTGCTTTTGCCCGCACCATTAAGTCCTATTAATCCTACCATTTCTCCTGCGCGCACCTCGAACGTCACATCATGAAGCACGGGACGCCGCGGGCTGTAACCGCCGGTTAATCCGGCCACCTGCAAAATGGGCTCGCTCATATTCCGTCACCTACAATTACCTATAAAATAAGTTGCTCTTCTCCTATCAGCATACCGAATTACAGCCGCAATATCAAAAAAAGCAGATATTCCTTTCCACGAGGGAAGGAATACCTGCTTCCATTCAATTCTTATTAAAGGATCGTAATACCCGCAATAACGCCGTCTTTGCCTTGAATTCTAACATCATGGCCTGTTACGAGATTATTTCGGTCGCCGGCAATAAGCGCGTTATCCGCAACGTTATAAATGGTTACCGTTGTTTGATTTCCGTCTTGCTTCGAGATGGAGATCGTGGACAGCTTGCCGTTAGCGTTGTAAGTAATCGTGTTGATTTTGCCCGTAACGTCAAATACAGTGGACTGATCAACGGCTGCTTTAGTTACTTCAATAAACACAACCTTGTTCTGATAAGTGCGGACAAGAATTTCGTCGCCGGCTTTCAGCGCGCTTACCGCTGCTTTCTTGTCTTCTCTGAAAATAAAGACGTTAGGATCCAAAGCAAGCGTTACATCCGTACCATTCGATTGCGTAATCGTAATTTGACCGTTCGAAGCAGCTGCTTTCAGCTTGCCCGTGATAGCTTGTCCGTCGTTATCCGGAATTTCGGAATCCGTGCGGTCGAGCAAGGCAGCAAGCTCCGCGCGGGAAACCGGCTGGTTCGGACGGAACGTATTATCGTTGTAGCCCGTAATGATTCCTTTTTTGATAGCCAGAGCCACATACCCAACGGAACCCGCCGGAATGTTTTTCGCATCCTTGAAATCAAGCTGCGTGTTGTTAAGCGCCTTCGCTTCATCTTCCAGTTTAAGCGCTTTAACGAGAATCGTTGCCGCCCACAGACGAGTTGCATTTTCCTGAGGCTTCACCTCGAAGTCATTCTCGTTAAACAGATCGTTCTCAACCGCTACCGCTACGTAACCAACTGCCCACGGATACTTCTTCTTGATCAGATCGGCATCCTTGAAGTTCAGCTTCGTGCTCATTTCTGCCGTCGATTCCGCCTGATCGCGAAGTCCCATCAGACGAACCGCTGCAACCAATGTCTCAATGCGGGAAATTTTTTGGTTCGGCTTGAACGAACCGTCCTCGTAACCGGTAAATACGCCTTTCGATGCAAGACGCATAATATATTCCATTGCCCATTTCATATCATCTTCGTCTTTGAATTTCCAGTTCACTTTAACTTCTTTTTTACCGCCGCGATCGTCGCCTTTATTTCCGCCATTGTCGTTATGGTTACCGTTTGCGAATGCCGAAGACGCACCGCCTGCGAGCATCATTACTGCCATCGAAGAGATCACCGTTTTTTTCCATACCGCTTGTTTCTTCATAAAAAGCCACTCTCCCTTGTACTTTTTTGACGGAAAATATTCCGCTTGTACCTTCGCCTATACGTTTTCGTCGAAGGTCTAAAGTTTTGGGAGGGTGGCTTCTAAAAAAAATTTCTTTTATTTGGTTTTTTATTGGTTATCCTGATTTTCGCGCTTCGCCTTCAGCCACTTCGGAGCGCCCTTGTCTTTCTTGTCGCGGAGCCTCTCCTGCTTGGCGGCAGCCGGCTTTGGACGCGGGGCCGGAGCTGCGCTGTCTGGTTTAGCAGCGCCTTTTTTAGGCTTCCGTTCTTCCTTGAGCAATGATTCCCATTCCTTGCTGTTCTTCGGCGCAACAAAGGAACGCGTGCTGACTTCCTGCTCTTCGGGAGTACGGCGCGGGGACGGTCTTGCCGCCACTTTGCTTGGCAGCTCGCTTGGAGCCACGAATTCGCCTTTGTACATCGCCTTCTCCGGAAGCTCAATCCGAAGCGACTTGCGGAATTTGTCCATAATAAACCGTTCTTGCGGCGTAATTAGCGAGATAACGGTTCCTTTCCGGCCCATCCGCCCGGTACGGCCGGCGCGGTGAACATAATGATCCGCATCGATAGGAGGCTCCAGGTTAATGACAAGCGGCAGACCTTCAATATCAAGACCTCTGGCCGCTACGTCGGTTGCGAGAAGCAGCTGCGTTTTTCCTTCACGGAATCTGGCCAGCGTCGCTGCGCGGCGCTGCTTGTCCGAATCGCCGTACAACGTCTCGACGGAGAAGCCTTCATAGCTCAGCTTCGCTTCCCAGTTCGCGATATTTTCGGTAATATTCAGGAACATAAGCGCGGACTCCGGCTTCAGCATGCGGACAATCCGTCTTGCGACATCCGGCTTGTCCCGTTTATCGCATACGACGTAAAAGTTATCAATCGTCTCCGATACCCGTTGCTCCGGCGCAATCTGAATGCGGACGGGATCCTTCATCCAGCGTCCTTCGAACCGTGCCATCACGTCGGGATACGTTGCGGAGAAAAAGGCCAGCTGGCGCTCTTGGCTCATGGCGAACAGGATCGTCTCCACCTCGCGGGTCGAACCAAGCTCAAATACCTGATCCGCTTCATCGATAACAATATGACGCACCTCGCTGAGCTTCAGCTTGCGCAGCTTTAACAGCTCATGAATCCGCCCCGGCGTACCAATGACAATCTGCGGGCGAAGCTTCAGCTTCTCAATTTGGCGCTTCATCGCCGCGCCGCCGATCAACTGCTGGACGCGAAGGCCAAGCGGCTCCGCATAGCCTTCTGCTACACGGACGATTTGCATCGCCAGCTCTTGCGTTGGAGCCAGGATAATCGCTTGAATGGCCCCCGATGTGGGCTTCAGCTGTTGAAGCATCGGCAGCAAATAGGCCAGCGTCTTGCCCGAGCCCGTCTGCGAACGCGCCGATACATCCCGGCCCTCCAGCAGTGTCGGAATCGCTTCGGCTTGGATGGCCGACGGTACCTTTATGTTGTTCGCTTCCAGCTTATCGCCCAGCGCTTTCGTAATGCCTAGATCATTCCATGTCTTTTGACTCATATACGTTCCTCTCTTATTTCACCGCTATTTTCGATTAAACCAGCCGCCGAATACACGGTCGGCGATGCGCGGGAACAGCTGATACAGCCTAATGCCAACAGCCGCTGTTTTTGGCAGGTCCACTTCGGCTTTCCGCCGTTCCATCACTTTAATAATTTGCGATGCCACGTATTCAGGCTTCATCATAAACCAGCTTACGTTCTTCACGTAAGTGCCCGAAGGATCGGCGACATCGAAAAATTCGGTACGGATCGGACCCGGATTAACCGCCGATACCATAACGCCGGTACCGTTCAGCTCCATGCGCAGAGAATTGGTGAAGCCAAGCACCGCATGCTTGGTTGCCGAGTAACCGGTAGACTTCGAGGAACCGATTTTCCCCGCCATGGATGCAATATTAACAATATGTCCGCTTCCCTGCTTCAGCATGTAGGGCAGCACGGCTTTCGTGCAGCGGACAACCCCCATGTAGTTGGTGTCCATCATCTGCTCGAAGCTCTCTAACTCTGCTTCCAGGAAGGTCTCGAATTTGCCAAAGCCCGCATTGTTCAGCAGAATATCGATTTTGCCGTATTTCGCTATAATGGCATCAACGGTCTGCTGCACCTGCTTCATATCGGTTACATCCATCTGATACATCGGGCATGCCGCACCGATGACGGCCGCATGCTTGCGAAGCCGTTCCAGATTCCGCCCGGTCAAGATCGGTAACGCGCCAAGCTTAGCCAGCTGTTTTGCCGTGACCGCTCCAATTCCGCTGGAGGCTCCGGAAATAAGGACAATTTTCCCCTTTAACACTCATCATCACCTGCATCCGCTTCGCTCATTCTCATCTCTTAAGTGTACTTGATCAATCCCTGATTAGCAAAAAATAAAGCAAAAAAAATAGCTCCCGAAGGAGCCTGCTTCTATGTTACGATGCGACTAGGACTTGAATATCAAATTGACCGATTCCGTCCATAATGAGAGGTACCGTTAATGCCTGTCCTGCAGATAAGCTTTCGGCGCTAGCAGACTGAATAATTCTTGGAGGCGTAATATCTACGCTTACCCCTTGATTGAAAAGCATGGTGCTTGCGTTACCGCTAATCATGTTACCAAGCTCGGATATCGCGCTGCGACCGATCTCGTCAAGCTCGGAGATCGTAAATCCGCCCATCATGGCAGAGACCATCTTCAGAGCTACCTGCTCGCTCAGCCCGAATACAATGTCGCCATTCATTTGCCCATTAATCCCAATCTGAATCCAAATGTGATTTTCTACTAATTCGATATTCTTCAAGCCTAGCTTTCCGGTGGAAGGCCGAATCTGGATCACCTGTTCGATGACGATCGTTGCGGCTTCAAGAAACGGATTAATGTATTCTGCCTTCATTAGCGGGAACGCTCCTTTTCGACAAAATTCGCACGTAGTCTATTCTATTTCCATTATACTTAAATACGTAGGACAAGTATACTAATATTATCATTATTGAACCTTAAGTCCTACGCATATAGTCACTTTTTCATACTTAATTTGACAAAAAGTGGGGGGTTTCCTTCCATGCCTAACGTTTGGGCGCATCTCATATTTGGCCAAAAAGTACTTGATCAGCTGCAAGAGTCCGGGCTTGCAGCCTCGGAACCGCTCCGCCGGTTATTTTATATGGGCTGTCAGGGTCCGGATTTCCTATTCTATCACCGTTTTCTGCCGTGGCAGGGACAATCGCCCATGATTCAGCTTGGCAGCGACATGCATAACCGGGACTGCGGGCCTGTCCTTATGAAGCTGCTTGATTCGGTTGCCGGACGTTCCGCGGAGGCCCGTCAGCCTGATCCGGCTGTTGTGTATGCATTGGGATTTGTGCTCCACCATGTGCTCGACCGGCATATGCACCCGCTTGTCTTCAGCAGATCCGGCTTCCGCAAATGGGATCATCAGCGTTACGAGGTCATGATGGATACGATTATTGCCAGGCAGCAATGGGGAATCGAAACGTGGAAAACACCGGTATGGCGTAAAATCGACATAGGAGGCCGGTTGCCGGAAGCTGTAGTGAAAGCCTTCCAGGCTATTACCGGCAGCTTCTATCCGGAGCTTGCACCGGTCGTCCGCGAGGAAGATTGGAATAACGCAGTCCGGGATATGATCCGGGCTCAACGTCTGTTCCACGATCCAACTTCTATTAAACGATCCATTACCTTCGGGCAAATTGAACCCTTTGTCTTTCGTAAGCAAGTGCCTTACGATGTGCTTAACGAGGCCGGAACGCCATGGATTGATCCTTCGGACAACACCGTTATCCGAAACGAGACCGCCTGGACCTTATGGAACCGCGCGATGGAGGATGCGCTGCTGGTTATTCCCGCGGTCCTTCGCTATTTAAGAGAAGGCAGCGGAAGGCCGGAGCTTCGTCAGCATGCAGAAGGTCTTATCGGCAACCTCTCCTACGAGACCGGACTTCCCTGCGATTCCGGCGCGAGCATTCGCTATGCGGAGCCGATTTGGCCGGATGGCGGAATAAAGGAAGCCCCCTAAAGCGGGAGCTTCCTTTATTTCTTCCCTCACCAATTACATCGCTTGCTGCTTCGCGGACTTCCGGTAGTGGAGGCGGACAAGGCGCAGCCTTTCATAGAGTACGTCCATCTGCTTTTCCTTCAAGCTGTCTTCCCCGTATACCTGCTGCAACACGGGCTTCAAGTAACGGTCGCCGGCCTGGCGGAACGTTTCCCAGATCAGCTCTCTTTCCGTATCCGGCATATCCGCGAGCTCCCTGGCAATAAGCGGTTCAAAATCGTAGCCTTCCGTTTCAAGCTGTTCAATCCGGTCCATAATCTCGCGGCGGGGAAGCTCAAGCTCCGATTGCAGCTGTTCCATCGAACCGCCTTCAAATACAAAGCTTAATATCCGCTTCTTCTGCTGCTGCCGAATCATATCGTTCTTGTATCGTGCCTCCTTCTGCTTATACATCCATTGGGTATACGCCGCCGGCTCCAGCTTCTCGGTTACCCATTTCAGCGGAAAATCGGTCTCGCGGCCATGCTGAACCGTTATTTCCAAGAGCTCCTGCCCGTAGGCCGCATGCTTCTGCTCTCCCCAGCCCGGAATTTGCAGCAATTCTTCCGTTGTATACGGAACAAATGCGCTAATCATCCACAGCATCCGGTTGGTGGCAACCAAATAAGCCGAACGCTTCTCCGAGACTGCCTTCTTGCGGCGCCATTCCCGAAGCGCCTCGAACAGCTCCTGCTTCGCATGAAGCTCGCCGTAGCATTGCAGCATCGACAAGAAGCTGCCGGCTCCTCCCCGCTTCTCCTCCAGCATGCCGTCTACGACAGGCGTATAGCCTTCGCCCATTTTTACCGCAACGCCATGACGGAAGCCGATCAGCATTTCTTCCCAGGACGTACCTTCAAACCAGCTGACTGCCTCTGCATCCCCCTCCGACCACAAGACTGCCCAGATGCCGTCTCTCTCGCAGATGGAGAGCTTTCCCGTAACAATGGTGCCGTCCTCAACCGGTTTTTCAAACGTGTTCAGAAAAACGATTTGCATGATTCATTCACTCCTCGACCAAAATGGATAATCGCGCGAATAAACGTAAGCAAGCCTAAACGCAAAAAAAAAGCACCCCTCCTGCAAAAAATGCAAGAGAGGTGCTTCCTCACGTTCGTTTATTCGATTAGTTTTATGCTAACATAACCATACCTTTCTTACAAGCGTTTTCTTATTGTATAATGTGTGCAAACGATTTATGGAGGCTTTATCATGCTGCTGCCTGATTATGATTTTATGTCCGATACAACGGAAGATACGTCCACGAGATTCGTGACGTTTATTACGCCGAGCATGAAGCGTTTCGACCTCGCTATTATGTCGACGGCAAGATTTTACGGGAAGAAGCTGATTACCGATCTTCAAGCCGGACGTACGGCTATCATTGGCCCGGATGATCTGGAAGAGGAAGGATATCTGGAACATACCTTTCAACTAACGGAGGAAGAAGCGGCCGAGCTGGCCCAATTTTTATATTTTGTAGTAGGAACGGTGAATTTTACCGATTAATCAAGGGTACACTGAGAGGGCGAACGCAAACTTAAGCCATTTCAGGAGGAGATATCGGTGGATCGGTTTTTAAACGAAGACCGCAGCGAATACACGGATTTATCGACGGTGGAATCGCAAAGGAATGATCTCTCGCACGAGGAGTTCCCGGACGGTTCCTACGGCTCGAGCATAACGGGGCCAACTGGCAAAAGCGGTCCTTGGCGCATAGATCAGCGTTCCTCGAGGCCTTACGGCTATGAGAATCGCCAATTGCACGAGGAATATAACCGTGATTTTGCGGGCGATGATGATTACGACTCGCTCCCTGATGCAATGGATGAACCATAAAACAAAGCCCTGGCCAATGGCCGGGGCTTTGTTTGCCGTTATGGTCTCTGAGGGAAAATGCCTCTCAAAGAGATAATAAAATTAAGGGCCTGGTAAGGCTGCATATTGTTGTGCGGCTGAGAGCCTCCTGTAATTCCTACCGCCATCGGATTAAGAGAAACATCCGTCTTATCGGAATAATACTGGATTCCGCCCCGGCCTGGCGCGCCCGCCATTGCCCAAATATCATTTTGCGCCTCCGTTTTGTTAGAAGCGGCTTGAGCGTTTGCCAGATGAGTATGGGCAGGAATTTCGGTTTGAAGCAGCGTTACGCTAGGCTCACCGTTCATCTCGCCTAAATCTCGAAGCGAAAGGCCCGGCCCTTGTCCCCAATGCATCGGTGCGCGGCCTCGAAGATCCGGCAGAGCAAATGTCGTCTTGCCGTCGCCTCCGTACGTGACGCCAAGCAAAGAGAACAGAGCCGTATTTTGAGCGATAGACATAATTTGACCATTGCAGAATGCCCAGTCTCTCGGTGCGTAGTTGCCTGCAAACAACCTAATCTCGCCAATGTATGGATCCATTTTTTTCAGTCCTTTCTACTAATCTCTCGGAGGATAAATCCCTTGTAATGCGATGCAGAAATTGACAACCAAATACGGCTGCATATTATTATGTGGCTGGCTGCCACCCGCTTGCGCGATGGCATTCGGTGACATAGTCGCATTGGGCTGCGGAGCAAAAGGCGTAACGCTGGTGGAGGTTCCCCAGGTTTTTCCGACCGGCCCCGATCCCGCAGCATCGGATCCGCCCTTAGCCTGATGATTATGCTGCGGCATCTCGTTAATGGTAATCGTATGAGCTTCTTCGCCGGCCGTCTGCCCTAATACGACGGTTTGGCTTGGATGAACCGGAACGCGTCCTTGCAAATTCGGAAGTGCAAAGGTGGTCCTGCCGTCACCGCCATACGTTGTGCCAAGAAGAGAAAACAGCGCCTGATTCTGCTGTATCGACAGGAGCTGGCCGTTGCATTGCGCCCAGCCCTTTGGAGCAAAGTTGAACGGAAATTGTCTTACCTCGCCAACAAACGGTTCTGCCATGATATTTCCTCCTTGTTTTCTTTCTAGTATTGGGTCGGATAGATCCCCTCAAGGGCAATAATGAACGAAACAGCCAGATAAGGCATCATATTGTCGTGAGGCTGGCTTCCGCCGGTCGCTTCTATAGCCGCAGCGTTTAAAGTAACGTTGGGGGCTGCGTCGGAATACAGATTTTTGTCGCTGACCGCCCAAAAAGCATTCTCCGGACTGCTGCTCGTTCCCGATAAAGTCGAACTGTTCGCTGCATGGGAGTGAACGGGAAGCTGATTCATAGTCAACGTAACGGATTCGGTACCCGCATTCTGACCAATCACGTACATGCTGCCTGTCGTATTGTTGCGTCCCGTATGCACAGGCAAACGCCCCTGCATATTCGGCAGCGCAAAGGTAGATGTGCCGTCACCGCCGTACGTTGTGCCGATCAAGGAAAACAAAACCTCGTTTTCGCTGATGGACAATACCTGACCGTTGCAAAAAGCCCAGCCGACAGGAGCAAAGTTGCCTCCAAACATGCGAATTTCACCTACGTACTGATCACTCATATTAATTGCTCCTCTCTCTTATCCGGCTGCCAGGCCATAGAAATATAAGGAGATGTTCCTCCTATAGCCTTGAAGCCAAGTCTTTCGTACAACCGCTTTGCCTGATTGTGCTCCAATACGCTGAGCTTAACCGGTAGACCTGCTGCCGCTGCTTCTTCCTGTAGGCTTGTTATTACCGCCGTTCCAATTCCCTTATTGCGGTAAGCGGTCAGCAAGGAAATATCAACGAGATGAATAGAGCCGCGCCTGGACGAAATGATCCTTCCTATTCGATTCCCGTCATGCGTTATTACTTGCGTGACGGCCTCCGGGAACTGCAACGCATAAGACCTGGCCTGAAGCTCGAACTGCATGCGCAGAAAAGCTTCTGCGTCCCCTGCCGGCCATCCCCAGGCTTCCATCTCTTCGCGCCTTGTATCGGCATAAACCTCAAACAAAAAATCAGCATCTTCAGGACAAGCAGATTCGAATATCAGCATCGCACCCCCACTTTTTAAGTAGTAAATATTAGCAAAAAGTAGTGCAATTCTACTATAGATTTAAGAGACGGATATTGTCAATTAATGTATAAAAATATTAAAAAAAGCCCCTGCCTGAATTAGGCAAGGGCTTCAAAATGGATAGATTTATTCCGGTATAAATGTTTCGCCGCCACCGGTATCCCGTGCCGCGTCATGAGACCTTGAAGCTTCTTCAATAGCTCCAAACGCCCAGAAAGAAGCCGGTACATCCTTCCAAGTAGGCGTTGTTACGCCGGTTAACGGACCGCGGCCCAGAATCCGGTTAACGATGACAACCGCTTCGGCACGGGTCAACGGCTGGTCGGGACGGAACGTGCCGTCCGAATATCCGGTCATGTAACCAAGCTTTGCCGCCGCGGCAATGTGGGCAGACGCCCAATGCCCTTTCACGTCGCGGAACGCCGGATTCGCGGCACCATGATCAAGCTGCAGCCATTTCGCTATAATAGCCGCCATTTCAGCTCGCGTAATCGTGGCGTTTGGCTTGAAGCTGTGATCCGGGTAACCGCTGAGAATGCCTACCTGCTGCCCCCACCGAATAGCTTCGGAAGCCCAGAAGCTGCCGGATACGTCCGTAAAAGCGGTAACGGAGCCTTTGCCCGGAAGAGTGCCTGACAAAAGACGATACAGCATGGTGCTCATTTCCGCTCTTGTTACCGATTGATTCGGACGGAAAGTGCCGTCGGAATAACCCGTCATATAGGCGTTATGATGCACGGCTGCACCTTCTGCCGACACAATCGTAAACGTACTGAACTTGTTTACCTCGATTTGAATGCCTACCGGGTATCCTTTGTCGTTATAGACAATTTTACCTCGCTGGAATACCTTCTCGCCGTCCGAGTGTTCAATGTACACGCCAAGACCGGCAAGGAAAAGCTTTCTTTGATTCAGGTCGCTTGGAATCACGTTGGAATCCAGCGGGAACGTCACTTGAACGGCTACTTTCGGCAGATTCGTCTCAATCGTCATCGGCATGCCGATGACGCTCACTTTGCCTGCGTTCGCGATTTTGCGGATGGCTTCCGCGTTAACCGTTCTGTCCTTTACCGCGTCCTGCTCATCCTTCTTGCGGATTGGCAGGATATCGAAGAAGAACTCCTGACTGCCTTTCATCGCGCTGAGTGCCTCGGTGGACAGATGAAGCGACGCATTTTCCGTTTGAATCTCCACTTGTATCGAGCTTTCGAGGAGATACTTGATGGAGTTGACCGACAGTTTTACTTTCACCTTATCTGCCGGATCTCCGGGAATGTCGTCCACGATAATTCTTATCGTACCTTGGTGGGCACCAATTGCGCTTTCAACCGCTTGTTTGATTTTGTCTTCGTTCATCATGACGGTGTCCACTTTCTTGCCGCCGATGACCTCGCGTACAATATCAATCTGCACGACAACCTGCGGATGATTGGGGTCTCCGACTTCAACCGTCACTTGGCGTACGTTTGTGTTGCTGACCGGTCTGTTGACCACCATTACGGTACGAATCACTTCTACCGCTTGATTGCCTGCAAGGTCAACCGCGTTATAATGCAGCGTGTAAGTTCCAAGCGCCGTCGTATTCACCGTTCCGGTAACCGTAGCCAGAGGAGCTGCCGGATTCGCATCCTGCACTTTAGCCCCTTGCTCCGTATAGGTGCTGCCGTTATAAACAATAACCGTATCATTGCCGTTCAGCACGATAACCGGGGCCGTCTTATCGATCTTCACTTCGACTGATTTGACCTCGCTAATGCGATTCTCAGGATCGATGACTCTCGCGTAAAAGACCGTCAGTCCTTCCTGCGAAACCGTCACGGGAGCGGTATAGCTCGTCCAAGTTCCGCTGCTGCCCAGCTTGTATTCCATCTTATTGTCCGGATCGGTCGCGACGGTCACCGTTACGTCTTTATTCGTCCAGTTTGTTTCACTCGGCGTAATCGAGAGGCTGTTGCTGACCTTGATGTTCTGGGTAGCGCCGATATGGTTAAGCGTTGTGCTGAAGCCGTTGCCTGCGGCATCCGAAATAACGGCTCCGTTTAAGGCTAATGCTCCGGCATCTACGCTTATGCCATCCGTATCTTGATCCTCCAGACGTACCGTGTAACGGAACTTGAGCTCGCTTGACGATAGAGCTTCAAGGTATTCCGCTTTAACGACAGCGGATCCAACCTGTACTTCAAGGTATGGTCTTCCGGCTGGGACATCCAGAATAACCGGTTCGCTTACTTTAACAATGAAATCAAGGTTTGCCCCTGCGTGATACGTTCCGTCAGCAGGAACGCTCACCAGGCTTACAACAGGTGCCGCAGTATCGATCAGTACCGCACTTGTATCCCCTGCGCTTGCAAGAGTAAGTACAGCCGCATTGCCTGCTTGGTCGGCAATTGTTGCTGCGCCATTCAAGGAAATAGCCGCAGCAAGCTCAATGCCTGTCGAATCCGTATCTCCAGCTTGCACTTCATAATGGAATACAAGAGCGTTTGTGCCCGATCCCGAAACATACGACGCTTGAACGGTTTTACCGTCAAGCTTCACATCGAGCTCCGGATTACCGCCGGTTACAAGAACGTTCTCGTTGAAATGAACCGTAAACCGCAGGTTTGATCCCTCTTTGTAAGAGCCGTTTGCCGGAACCTCGACCTTCGTAATGCCCGGTGCAGCGGCGTCAACCTTCACTCCCGCCGTGCTCCCCAGGCCGCCAAGAACCGCTTGGGCGTTATTGCCTGTTGCGTCCTTCAGCGTTCCGCCGTTCAGGCTCAAGGCTCCGACTTCAATGCCGTTCGCATCACTGTCGCCGGTTTGCACGGTGTAGCGGAACAGCAATGCCTTTGTCCCCGTACCCGAAACATATTGGGCCTGCACCGCAGCCGAGCCAAGCGTAATCGAGATCGAAGGCGTTCCGCTGACTGTTACCTCCTCATCGTAATGAATCGTGAAATCCAGATGCTCTCCTGCCACGTAAACATCGTTCGCAGGCAAATCCACGCTTTCAATCGATGGGGCTATCGCATCCACGAGGACAGCGCTTGTGCTTCCTACGGAAGCGAGCGTCAAGTCTGCCGCATTGCCTGCAGCGTCTTTCAACGCGCTTCCGCTCAGGACAATGGCATTACCCACTTCTATGCCGTTTCCGTCAAGGTCGCCGGCTTGAACCGTGTAACGGAATAACAAATCGCTTGTTCCCGTGCCCGATACGTACGCCGCATGGACGGCAGTCGAACCAAGCGTAAGTGTCAAATACGGCGTTCCTTCGCTGACCGTTACGTTCTCGTTGAAGTAAACCACAAAATCCAGCTGTTCTCCCTCTTTGTAGGTCCCGTTTACCGGAACAGCAACGCTTGCAACGGTTGGTACAATCGCATCGACGCGTACCGCGCTAATGTTGCCTGCTCCCGCAAGAGCAAGGCCAGCGGCGTTGCTTGCCAAATCCACAATGGAAGCTCCGTTCAGATTTACCGCGTTGCCTGCTTCAATGCCATTCGTATCTTCTTGGCCGGCTACTACCGTGTACCGGAATACCAGCGCATTGGTCCCGGTTCCGGACACGTAAGAAGCCTCTACTGGCGTAGTCCCGATCGTTACGGGCAAATATGGCGTTCCTCCAAAAACGTGAACAACTTCACCGTAATGAACCGTAAAGGTCAATGCCTCGCCTGCTTTGTACGTTCCGTCATCCGGAACATCCAGGCTTGTTACCGCTGGGGCAACCGCATCAACCCTTACCCCCGCTGTGCTGCCCAGGCCGCCAAGAACCGCTTCGGCGTTGTTGCCTGTTGCGTCCTTCAGCGTTCCGCCGTTTAGGCTCAAGGCTCCAACTTCAATGCCATTCGCATCATTGTCGCCGGTTTGTATGGTATAGCGGAACAGCAGATCTGTTGTCCCCGTACCCGAATCATATTGGGCTTGCACCGTAGTAGAACCAATCGTAATTGCGATCGAAGGCGTTCCGGTAACCGTTACCGCCTCGTCGTAATGAATCGTAAAATCCAGATGATCGCCTGCCACGTAGAAACCATTTACGGGCAGGTCTACGCTTTCAATCAACGGAGCTATCGCATCGACTAAGACGTGGCTTGTGCTGCCTACCGAAGCGAGCGCCAGAGCCGCCGCATTTCCGGCCGTATCCGCGATCGTTCCGCTATTTAAGTTGAGCGAAGCGCCTGCGGAGATTCCGTCCAAGTCCACCTGACCCGCTAACACGGTATAGGTGAAAACCAATGAATCCGTTCCCGTTCCCGTTACGTATGCCGCCTGAACCGTTGAAGAACCAATCGTAATCGGAAGGGTCGGCGAACCGGTAACCGTTACTTTCTCATTATAGTGAACCGTAAAGTTTAGAGCCGAACCCTCGCTGTAATAACCGCTGCTAGGCACTTGCACGCTTGTGACGGAAGGCGCGGCGGTATCCACAAGCACTCCGCTGGTGCTGCCTGTTGTCAAGCTCAGAACGGCGGCATTGCCTGCCGCGTCTTGAAGCGCTGCCCCGTTTAATTGGATCGAGCTGCCGGCTTGAATACCGTCCAGGTCATTCTCTCCCGCCTGCACTTCGTATTCGAACAGCAACGCGCCTGTACCCGAACCCGACGCGTAAACGGCATGAACCGTAGCCAATCCTATCGTTACCGGCAGGTAAGGCGCTCCGCCGGTTACCGTAACCTTCTCGTCATAATGAACGGTAAATTCGAGCTTGTCCCCGGCTTTGTAAATGCCGTTGTCCGGCACATCTACGCTTGCGACAGTTGGTGCTTTGGTATCAACCAGCACCCCGTTGGTGCTGCCTGCGGAAGCAAGCGATAAGCTAGCCGTATTACCGGCTGCATCGTTCAGCGCTCCTCCGTTTAACACTACGGTACCTAATTCAATTCCGTCTGCGTCCTCGTCGCCGGCGTGAACGGAATAAGTAAACGTAATATCCTTTGTACCCGATCCGGACGCATAAGCGGCATGGACCGCAGTGCTTCCGATCGTTAACGTGATATAAGGCGTACCGGTTACGGTAACTTTTTCATCATAGTGAATCATAAAGCTCAAGCTGCTGCCGGATTTATATATACCCGCTGCCGGCACATCAATGCCAGCAACGGATGGAGCTACCGCATCGACAAGCACTTCACTGGTATCGTCAACGGCTGCCAAGGTCAAAACGGCCGCATTGTCCGCTTCATCCTTCAGCATTCCGCCATTCAGCGCCAGTGCACTGCCAACTTCAATGCCATCCAAATCTACCTGTCCGCTAAGCACCGTATACCGGAATAAAAGGGCGTTTGTCCCCGTACCGGATACATACGCGGCTTGGACCGTTGAAGAACCAATGGTGACTGGCAATGTCGGAGTCCCCGTAACCGCAACATTCTCGGAATAATGAACGGTGAAATCCAGAGTGGAGCCTGATTTGTAGCTGCCACCCGCAGGTACATCTACGCTCGCAACGGCCGGTGCCGTCGTATCAACCAAGACCGCTGTGGTGCTGCCAACGCCAGCCAAGGTCAAAACGGCATTATTATCCGATTCATCCTTTATCGTACTGCCATTCAGGGAAATAGTGCTGCCGACTTCAATGCCGTTATTATCATTGTCGCCAGCTTGCACGAGGTAGCTGAATACAAGCGTATCCGTACCCGTTCCGGATAAATATTGCGCCTGTACCGTAGAGGATCCAATCGTTAAAGGAATAGAAGGCGTTCCCCCAGCAATGACCACCTTTTTGCTAAAATGAACCCTAAAGTCCAGATTATCCCCTGGGCCGTAGATGTCGTTCAACGGCACGTCAACGCTGCTAACTGTTGGGGCTGTCGCGTCCACCAACACCGCCGCCGTACTTCCAACATTATTTAAGGCTAGGTTGGCATTATTCGTGGCGGAGTCTCTTAGGGAGCCGCCGTTTAAGTTCAAGCCGGATGCAACCGTAATGCCGTCGGCATCAAAATCTCCAGCCTGAACGGTGTAGCGGAAAAGAAGGTTCGGGGTTCCCGATCCGGAAACATAGGATGCTTGAACGGCCTTGCTGCCGATCGTTAGCGGTAAATAAGGCGTTCCCGTAACCGCCACCGGCTCGTCGTACTGAACCGTGAATTCGAGCTCTTGCCCGGCGAGATACGTTTTGTTAGCGGGCACGGTTACACCGCTGACGGTTGGGGCAACCGCGTCTACCAGTACGATATTGGCGCTAATGCCGGAGAGCGCGAGATTTGCGTTGTTGTTTGCCGCATCCCGAATGCTCCCTCCGTTCACCGCTAGATTTGCCCCTGGCTGAACTCCGTCGGCATCAAGATCTCCCGCTTGGACCGTATAGCGGAAAAGAAGGTCTTGCGTTCCCGATCCGGATACATAGGCTGCTTGCCTCGAAGATGCGCCAACTGTAACCGGCAAATAGGGAGTGCCCGCTACGTTTACGTTCTCGTTGTAATGGACGGTGAAGTTAAGCGGGTCGCCTGTCTTATAGGTACCTCCTGCAGGCAGATTTACCGAAATGACGGTTGGTGCTACGGCATCAACTCTTACGCCTGCCGTGCTGCCAACGCTATTTAGAGTCAATGCCGCCGCATTTCCTGCCAGGTCTTTGATGGTTGCTCCATTGAGGGCAAGCGTATTTACCGTTATTCCGTCAGCATCCGATTGCCCGTCCTGCACATCGTAACGGAATACAAGCGAGCTTGTTCCCGAACCGCTTAAGTAATTGGCTTTCACGGTTGATGAACCGATAGTAAGGCCAAGGCTAGGCGTTCCGCCCGCTACGTTTACAGGTTCATTGAAATTAACCGTAAACGCGAGGTTTTGTCCGCTGCCGTAGGTCGCGTTAGCCGGCACGCTGACTGAGCCTACCGTCGGAGCTATGGCGTCTACCTTTACATTGCTTAAAGAGCCGATATTAGTGAGGGTAAGAATGCTGTCTTCACTCAATAGATTTTTAATGGTGCCGCCGTTGAGGCTGATCGTATTGCCTAATTGCACACCATCCGTATCAAGCTGACCGTTCGCTACGGGGTATCGGAAGGTGAGGGCGGTAGTGCCGGTACCAGATCCATAAGTTGCCTGTACAGTCGTCGAACCAATCGTCAGAGGGATGGAAGGCGCCCCCGTTACGTTTACAACCCGGTCAAAATTCACCGTAAAGTCCAGGTTTTGTCCGGCTGTATAGGTTCCATTCGGAGGAGCCGTTACCGACAGTACTTTTGCGTTTGTTGCCGTAGTCACTTCCAGCGCTGGTTTGTTGGAAGGCGCGTTGTTGGAATTGATGGCGAATTGATTGCTTCTCTTGGGTGTATCTTTACTCGTCAGCACTAGAGTAGCTTTCTTATCACCTGCGAGAACCTGACTGTTAATATAAGAGGTGATGTCAAGCAGCAAAAACTGATTTTGCGTAATGCCGGTCTGTCCATTAATAATCGTAATATCTTGGGAAGGGATCTTTTGCGATGATTCGGAAATCGCATCATCATTAGATCCATAGACATTTACAAATAATGGATTTTGATCAGTAAGGTCATAGTCTACATACGGTACAAACAGCTTAAGTTTTGCACTTGTTATCGTATCTGAGGCTGGAATAGAGCTCAAATCGAACTGCATAATGGTCACAGAGTTTCCTATTGATTCATCATAGTAAGTTCCTATCCAGTTATAACCCGGCCCTACATTGTTATCCCCGTCAAAATAATAACCGGAATTATCGTGAAAATAATCCACGCTTGCGGGAATGGGAGCCAGCGCTGCCGCATACCCCGTTTGCGCGGGCAGCAGTCTGAACACGATTAATGCCAGCATAACCGACATAACCGCCATTCCTATTTTTCGTAAAACACCTTTCATAATCCGCCTCCTTGATTGTTCAAATGACCCCTGCCCCGTACCGTTTGTTCCCCTTACGTCGCTAGCAGATCCGCCGGTTTTCGCGCGCCAAAAACCCTCCCATTCGCCCTGCCACCCTGTTATCACCAATGGGCAATGCTAACATGAGAAGTTGCTTATTTTTAGCCAATATAGGTCTTCGTTACCAGTTCGACATTTCTTTCCGGTTTCCTTTCTTCACAACAAAAACTTAGTATTTTTTGGCAAAAAAATAAGACAGCTGCACGAAGCAGCTGCCTTCAGGTTAAACGATAATTTTCAATAATGAGGCCAGACGATATTTTTCAAATACAACTTCGGCTTCGGCAGGTACGCTCCATACGCATTCTTCCAAACTGCATGCAACCGGCACTTCGATGTTAATTCGCGCCAGCGTCCGGGACAAATGCAGCATATCCAGATCAGCTTCAATCTTCGCTTTGATACTCTTCGACACAGAGTCCAGATTGCTCAAAATGCCATCGATCGATTCAAACTCCTGAAGAAGCTTCAAAGCCGTTTTTTCGCCAATCCCTTTGACACCCGGGTAATTATCGCTTGTATCGCCGGTCAGGCCTTTCATCTCAATCACCTGGAAAGGATGGATACCTTTGTCTTCTTTAAGAAAACCTAGATCATAGACCGCATAATTGCCTCTGCCTTTTTTCATGATAACAACATGAATACGTTCCTCAACCAGCTGCAGCATATCCTGGTCGCCCGTCAGGATGTACACATGAGCCATTTGGCTAAGCTGCTTCGATACCGTGCCGATGCAGTCGTCCGCCTCGTATCCCTCTATTCCGATATTCGGAATGCCAAGCGCGGCTACGATATCTTTCACGAGCGAGAACTGCGGGATCAAATCGTCCGGAGCTTCCGGCCGGTTCGCTTTGTAATTCGAATACATCTCGGTTCGGAACGTTTTGCTCCCCATATCCCAGCAGCACGCCACGTGGGTGGGCTGGAACTGATTCACCGCGTCAAACAGATATTGCATAAAACCGTAGATCGCATTGGTAGGCGTACCGTCCGCCAGTCTTCTAGCGCTGTATTGCTGAGCGAAAAAGGCCCGGAAAAGCAGCGCCATTCCGTCTACGATAAGAATTTTATTTTCGTTCATTCGAAAGGCCATCCTCTTCACCATAATATAATTCTATTGTACAGCAGTTTTGGCGTTCATTGTAATGCAAAAGCTGGCATTGGATGCTAGGTCACTGGACGGTCACTTCGCAAGCTTTCTCGGGGAATGGGTCGCTGGTGTCTCTGCGTAAGGGAATATTCTTTCAATCGCTGTTGTGTCCGGATTCCTTGAACAATCGGACCAGGGTCCGAATCCGGACACAAAGGCGAACGCTCCGCTTTTCAAGAACATTCCCTTACTCCGCTTCCCGCTCCCCACCCCCTATACTCGCTCCGTACCCTCGCTCCTAACCTCTCCTAATGCCGCTGAATTTGCATGAAGATGAAGCCAAAACCGTGTACGGCCGCGGACCGTACACCATCACTCAATACCCGAGTGATGACATATAAATAACCTGCATCACTCAGGTTACGAGTGATGAAAGCGGCCCCTATAAAATTGCTTGGACGAAGCGAAGCGAATCAATACTCTGGAGAAGCGCAGCGTTCGCCTTTGTCCCCGAATTTCATCCGCTATTCCAAATGAAGAAATTCGGGGACAACAGCGATCGGAAGAGTATTGATTTGCGTAGTGCCGCATCGCAATCCTTAGCTTTTCAAATATTCGCCGATCCGCCGAGCAGCCTCACTCAGCCTTGCTTCGTCTTCGACCAAAGCAATCCGCACATACCCTTCGCCCTCGCTGCCAAACGCCTCGCCCGGTATAACTACAACACCCGTCTGATCCAGCAGACCGCGGGCGAACTCGCGGGAAGTCCATGTTGTGCCATCGCTGCGTTCCGGCAGCTTTGCCCACGCAAACATGGTCGCTTTCGGCTTTTCCACAGCCCAGCCTTCAGCGGCCAATGCCTCGATAAACGAATTCCGCCGCTGTTCATATAATACGCCGGCTTTAGGCGGCGCAGAAGCGGACATCGCCTCCTGCAGCGCCGCTACGCCCGCTTCCTGAACAGCGCCAAATACGCCATAGTCTATATTTTCTTTCAGCTCTCGCAGCGCTCCAACCGCTTCCCGATTCCCCGCAAGAAAACCGATGCGGCAGCCGGCCATATTAAAACTTTTGGACAAGGAATGGAATTCTACCGCTCCATCCAATGCTCCCGGAACGGCCAATATGCTTGGGGGTTCATGACCGTCGAAGGCCATTTCGGAGTATGCCGCATCGTGGACGACCAGCACTCCGTATTGCTTCGCTTTAACGAGCAATCGCTCGAAGAAGGCAAGATCAACAATAGCCGAAACAGGGTTGCCCGGATAGTTCAGCAAAATAAATTTTGCGCGTTCCCACACTTCAACCGGCACGGAATCGAGATCAGGGAGAAAATGATTCTCTTCCTTCAGCGGCAGCAAATAAGGCTCCACGCCTGCCAATGCCAGTGCCGCCGTATAAATCGGATAGCCCGGATTGGGCACGATAACCACATCTCCCGGATTACACAATGACATAGCCAAATGCGACAAGCCGTCCTGCGAGCCCATCAGGGAGACCAGCTCATGATCGGGATCCAGCTTTACTCCGAACCGATGCTCCATCCAGGCGGCTGCCTGCCTGCGAAAACCCGTACTTCCATGCGTACCCGGATAAGCGTAAATATCCGTGCGCAGCGCCGCTTCGCTTAGCGCTTTTCTTACTGCCTTTGTTGGAGGCTTGTCCGGACTGCCGATGCCAAGGTTGATAATGTCCCTGCCTTTGCCGGCTGCTTCCTTTCTCCACTCCGCGACCTCGGCGAAGATCGAAGAGCCTAGCTGCGACAACCGTTCAGAACGCCACGATTTCCTCATCCCGTCACCCGTTCCATACTTGCTCGTATTGTTCTTCCTTGTACCCAACCGTTACTATTTGGCCGTCCGTTACGATTGGGCGTTTGATCAGCATGCCATGGGAAGCCAGCAATTCAAGCTGCTCCTGCTCGCTCATGCTGCCAAGCTTGTCCTTCAAGCCAAGCGCCTTGTACACTTCGCCGGAAGTGTTAAAAAATTTCTTCAATTCCAATCCGCTGTTCCGTACTAGCGCTTTCAGTTCGGCGGGAGTTGGCGTCTCTTCCACAATATGCTTCAGCTCCAGCTCATTGCCCTTTGCTTGAAGCGATTTGACGGCTTGGCGGCATGTACCGCATTTCGGATATTGATATATGGTCAGCTTGCTCATCTGTGTAAATCCTCCTATCAGCACTCTCTTAACGCCAGTTCCAGCTTCTCAAGATCAGGCGGCAGCGCAGCCGTCCACTCCATCCATTCCTTCGTCATCGGATGCGTCAATCCCAGCGTCTCCGCATGAAGCGCCTGGCGTCCGGCGGCTGTCTCCCATTTGTCTACCTTGCCGGACTGCCGTCCGTACATGCCGTCGCCAATCAGCGGACAGCCGATATGCTTCATATGGACGCGAATCTGATGAGTGCGCCCCGTCTCCAGCTTTAATCTCACTCTTGCTGCCTGTCCGTCGCCGTATACATCCGTCGTCTTGTAATGAGTAACGGAAGGATAACCTTCCGGCGTTACGATTCGAACATGCGAATCCTCCGGGTCGCGGTCAATTGGCGCATCTACCGTTCCTTCTGCCGGGGATGGCGCACCGTAAACGTAGGCGCAATACATTTTCATTATGGTTCCGGCCTGCAGCTGTTCGGACAGCTGCTGGTGAATGTACGGATTTTTGGCAATGACGACTAGTCCCGATGTATCCTCGTCCAGCCGGTGTACGGGACGGAATCGGACGCGTTCACCGTTAACCTGCCAATGATAGACGATCCCGTTCGCGAGCGTGTTGGTGTAATGTCCTTTGGTCGGATGGACGATGATGCCCGCGGGTTTGTTCACGACAAGCAGATAATCGTCCTCGAACACAATCGATAAAGGCAGATCCTGCGGCAAAATATCCTCCGAGAACTCTTCCTCCATCCGGATGGCGACCAAATCTCCTTCGGTCACTTTCGCCGTGGTGTATGCCCTTACTCCGTTAATGGTAATGCCATATTCGGTCAGCTTGAGCCGGGACAGAAGCGAGCGGGATACGCCCAGCTTCCGCTCCAGCACCGTCCTAACGTCTTTTCCTGCCAGATCAGCGCCGACCTCAACGGCCAGCGCTTTGTAATAACCCGCTATATCTCTTACTGTCATTTCGATTTCTTGCGGAACACTTCCGCACTCCGTACGTATTCGGTATCGGGCACGCCAAGCTTCGCGTTCGCCGCTCTTGCCGCCGCGAAGAAAAAGTCGGACAGCCTGTTTAAATATTTCTGCACTTCCGGATTAGCCGGATTGTCAGGATGCTCCGCCGCAAGCGTAACGACGCGGCGTTCCGCCCGCCGGCATACGGTTCGGCATACATGCAGCAAAGCCGATACCGAGCTGCCACCCGGCAAAATAAATCTTGTAATCTCAGGCGCCTCGTCGGTATATTGATCGATCATCGACTCAAGCCTGACTGCCGCCTCTCCCGTCACTTTAAGCGGAGCCCCCGGGCTTGCATAGGCGAGGTCCGAGCCGCAGTCAAACAGCTCCTGCATAATATCGACGAGGAGTGCGGCCATATCCTTCAATTCCTCGTGCTTGGCAGCGTCCGCTGCCGCCTGCCCGACAAAGGAGTTCAGTTCATCGATTGTGCCATAAGCTTCAACGCGGATATCGTCTTTGCGAACCCGACCGCCAATAAGCGAGGTTTGACCCTTGTCTCCCGTACGAGTATAGATTTTCATACCAATCAGCCCTTCCTAAGGGTTTAGTTCCCTTCACTATACCATATATCTGCTTGTTCATTTCGCAAAAAAACAGGCAAGGGCGCGCCCTGCCTGTTTCCACTACTGCTATTAGCCTTGCTTCAGCTTATGGACAAATTGTCCGATCCGGTCAAGTGCTTCCGTAAGCTGTGCAACCGATGTTGCGTAAGAGCAGCGCAGATGTCCTTCGCCTCCCAGGCCAAATACATCGCCGGGAACAGCAGCGACATTCCCTTCCTCCAGCAGCCGCTGCGCGAATTGCTCGGAGGTTAGACCCGTTGACGTAATGGATGGGAAAGCGTAAAATGCTCCCTCCGGCTCGTGGCACTCCAGTCCGATTTGCCGGAAGCCCTTCACAACAAGCCTTCTGCGCTGGTTGTAAGACTCCATCATCCGGTCCTTTTCTTCCAGGCCATGAGGAGTCAACGCTTCAAGCGCCGCATATTGTGCCATAATCGGCGCGCACATAACGGTATATTGATGAATCTTCAGCATGGCGCCAATCAGATCCTGATGACCGCATGCGTAACCCATCCGCCAGCCGGTCATGGCAAAAGCCTTGGAGAAGCCGCTCACAAGAAGCGTCCGGTCCTTCATGCCGGGGATAGCAGCGAAGCTCACATGCTTGGAGCCGTAAGTAAGCTCCGCGTAGATTTCGTCGGAAATAACGATCAGGTCGTTCTCTTCGACAACCTTAGCGATTGGCAGCCAGTCCTCGTAAGTCATAATGCCGCCGGTTGGATTGCTTGGATAACATAAAATAAGAACCTTGGATTTTGGCGTTATCGCCGCACGCAGCGATTCCACCTTCAGCTTGAAATTATCCTTCGCAAAGGTCTCGATGCCAACGGCTTTCCCGCCGCTTAACGTCGTAATTGGCGAATAGGAAATATAGCATGGCTCCGGAATCAGAATCTCGTCGCCAGGGCTGATCAAGGCCCGCAGAGCAAGGTCAATCGCCTCGCTGCCGCCGACCGTTACCAGAACCTCGTTAGCCGGATTATAGGAAACGGCAAAGGAATCGTTCAAATATTGACCAATCGCTTCGCGCAGTTCCGGCATGCCGGCATTGGATGTATATTGCGTCTTGCCTTTCTCGAGCGCGTACACGGCAGCGTCGCGCACATGCCATGGCGTTACGAAATCCGGTTCGCCTACGCCAAGCGTAATTACGTCCTTACGGGTACTAACCAAATCAAAAAAGCGCCGGATGCCTGACGGTTTGATGCTCCGAGCAAGCGGCGACAAATAATCAGCCATTGATTGGCGATGATTCGATGTTACCTCGTCTTTAATCATAGCCATCACCCTCTTATGGCGAAATCATCAATCGATGGTCACCTTCATGCTCCTCGAAGATAATTCCGTCCTGTTTGTATTTTTTCAGAATAAAGTTCGTTTTTGTCGACAGCACTTTGTCGATCGGCGATAGTTTATTGGAAACAAAAGAGGCAACCTCTTTCAGATTCTTACCTTCAATCTCGACAAGCAAGTCGTATGCCCCGGACATCAGATAGACCGATTTCACTTCCGGATATAAGTATATGCGCTCGGCGATGCCTTCAAAGCCGCGTCCGCGCTCAGGCGTAATTTGAACCTCGATCAATGCCGTAACCTTCTCGTCATCAACCTTGCTCCAGTTTACTACCGTGGCATATTTAACGATGATATGTTCTTCTTCCATGTAGGCGATTGCCTGCTTCACGCTCTCCACCGGCTCATTCAGCATGGCGGCGATCAGGTCGGCGTCGCGTCGCGCGTCTTCCTTGAGCAGCTCCAGCACTTTCAGCTGTAGTTCGTTCATCGTCAAACTCCTTCCAAAACTGCGGTTATTAAAATATTTTACAACGAATTATAGGTTCCTGCAAAGAAAAAAAACGAAAGACCCCGAAGGGTCTTTACATGTAGAAAGGCTGATGCGACTGGTTCTGCTGCTGTTGCTGGAACTGCCCGTACTGCGGGAACGACGGCTGGGAGTTGCCCATGCGCTGCTGCAAATATTGAGTCGTTTTTTGCTGGGTTTGCTGATATTCCTTCGTTTGCTTGTCGATTTCCTGACGAAGCGCGGAAGAAGCCGTGCTGTACATATTTTGAGACTGCATCGCTTGGAACAAGTTCCCTTGCAGCTTCAGCGTGCTGTTCAGCAGATGGGTGAACATTTGACGCACTTCCGGGCAAGTCGATTCCGTCGCAGCCGTCGCATACTCGCGTACAACCCGTTTCAGATCGGCAAGTACGGTATAAGCCAAATCTTCATCCGGCAAATGATGCTGTTGTTGGTACATGTTGATAGACCCTCCTAAAATAAATTGCGAAGCCGTTATGCTCCGTAAATAGTTATTGTGGTTGCGTTGGCGCCAAATGCTGATGCTGCTGCAGTGCCTGCATCAACGTTTGATAATGCTGCTGATGCGTTTGCAATTCCGCCATGCCGGCTTGTCTTAACGTCGGGTTAGTCGCCAGGGACGCGAGCAGTGCATTTTGCTTGATCAGCAGATCTTCATTGGACAACGAGTCCGCGATATATTCCAGTTCCTTCGCGGTTAGAGCTTGAAGCATATGTTTTCGTCTCCTTCATGCCAAGTTTGGGATAGCATACGTATTATGGGCGTAACTCCCATGGATTATGTATGCAGCTCGAGCTCGGATTTCGTGCGGAGCTCCGATTCCTTCGTAATCTTGCATTTCACTTCGATCGTCAAATCTTTTGGACCGGGCCTCCAATCTTCTTTAACAAGACGCTTCCACGCCTTATTGTGATGACGGTACAACTGATGCTCGAGATCATAAATATCGGCATTGAGCGCTAATCCCCTCGCGTAAGTGTCCTTCAGCTGTTTTTTCACAGTTTTCTCCACTTGCTCAATAAGCTCCTTGTCTGTCATATCGCTTGATGCTTCAATTAAATGCCCGGACAGATTAACCTTTAATACGAAATGAGGGTTGTTATTATCCATGCTGGCCTTTACCTTCGAGTTTGCGGAATCAACAACAACGGAGGCTCTTTTGTCTTCAGCCTGGATTGGAATGAGGGAACGTTTGAATGCTTCGCCAATCCAGATCAGCCCTTCGGACTTCGCTCTGGACACATAACCGGACGGTTTCTTCTCATTGAATAAAAACACGCCGTCAATGGTTAAAAAGTTTAGCTTCTTTTTATTGTTCTCCCAGTCATCCGGCAGAATCGAAAGCGAAGGAAGCTTGACGGACATAGCCGGTTCAAGAGCATCGCGCACAAATGTCTGCAGGGTCATCGGCTCGACATAGCTGTTCTGGTTATTCTCGATTTGAGGTGCGTAAAGCGGCGTTGTCAGCGGCGTTTTGTTGAACAGCATATCCATCGTAAACAACTCGTTAATGTCTGTTTTGGTTCCAAATATAAAGGAATTGAATCGGGTGGAGCTAAGCCGGTTAAGGCTGTCGATAATCTGCTTCATTTCTTTGAAAGCGCGTTCGTGGATTACGACCGACTTCAAGTGATTAAGCGACAGCTTGTACTGGGATGAATCCATCAAATTAAACACTGCGGCAAGATTGGTGTTGCCTTCATGTTTTCCTATCCATATCGGATTCCCTGGCGGCGGTGCGCCGCCTTCCTGCTTGGCGATGACGCCAAACGATATCATTTGGGCGTACACAACGAATTTATCGTCGACATAGTCGACGCCGATAGCCGATATGTAACTAACATCCTGCAAATTTACTTCGTCCCAGCAGCCACCTGTCACAAGCATGATGCAGATGGCAATGGTAGCTTTAACCGATTTTACATAGCCCCGCAGGTTCGCAGGAATCGTCATGACTTCTCACCTTTTGCTCTCGACTTCCACGACTTCTGCAGCAAGCCCGATACAAGCCCCTTCCATTTGATTGGGGCAATCGGCTGCATGTAGTTTTGATTAAACGTTTCAAGGGAACACATATAGATCAAGATTAAAAACACGCTGACAAAGAACCCGAATATACCAAACATGGAAGAGAGGATTAATACGAAGTACCTTAAAATACTTACCGTTCCGCTTAAAGTTTGGTTAACCAGCGTAAAGGTAGCTACGGCTGTAATCGCTGCTGCTACCAGCATTGTCGGAGAAGTCAGACCCGCCCGAATGGCAGCATCGCCAATAATTAATCCTCCTACAACGGATACGGTCTGGCCGACCGGACGCGGCAGCCGGACGCCAGCCTCCCGAAACAGTTCGAACATTGTCATCATTAAGAACATTTCCATCGTGGCGGACATGGGAAGACCAATTCGGGAGTTGGTCACCGTAGCCAGTAGCGTAAACGGGATCTGATCGGTGTTGTACGCCGATAGTGCAACCCAGAAGCCTGGCAAACAGATTGAAAGAATAAACCCGCTAATCCGGAGCAAACGCTCGAGGGAGACAAAATAATAGGGGAGATGAGCATCCTCCGGTGATTTGATCAGGAGCGACAAATTGCCGGGAAGTATAATGACAGACGGATTGCCGTCAACAAACAGGCACACCCTGCCCTGCATTACCGCTTGAACGACATAGTCTGGACGGCCAATATAATCAACCAGCGGGAACAAGCTGTTGGGCCGGTCAGACACAAGCTCCTCCAACTCGGACGAGCTGTACAAGGCCTCGATATGGATAGCTTCCAGTCTTTTTCTCGCTTCATTGACCAAGGAAACTTCTGCTTTGCTGCTCAAGTACATCATTGAAACTTCCGTTTGTGATCGCGTCCCGATTCTCATGTATTCCACTTTTAGATCCGGCGTACGAAGTCTTCTGCGAACAAGCGCGATATTCGTTGCGATTGCTTCTACAAACCCGTCCCTCGGCCCTTTAACCGACAGCTCCATCGTAGATTCTTCAGGCTGTCGCCCCGGAATGCTGGCAATATCAAAGGAATACAAAGACCGCGTAGTCTCGTCGATGGCGATAACGCTGCCCGAAAAAAGGTTGGAATAAAAGAAATCCATTTCCCGTTCATCATCCAATGAGAGACGCGTACCAAACGAGCAGCCTTGTTTGTACAGATTTTTTTCCATCACAACCGGTTCATGCTCGTCTCCTGCCGACTCAGACTGGCTTAAATCTTTATTTAACGTCTCGGCCAGCTTGTCCAACTGCGGCAACAAAGCGATAAACACGGTCTGCATGTCCACCATGCCGCTGCACATAAGGATACGAAACACCCGCTTAGGCTCTGCTCTGCCAACCTCAATGGTCTGGATGACGATATCTCCGGAGCCGTCCAGCTCATCATAAATCTGATCGAGGCGGTCCCGCTTGCGATGTTGTAATTCCGGATCAAGACTCATTACGGTAACCTCCTTGCGCTTCCGGTCGGGCTGATTTCTTTGGTTTGCGGTACGAGAGAACCCATAACAGCAGTAGAACGACGCCAAACAGAATCCAGGCTACTTGAAAGTAGCCTTTCATCAGGATCATGTACCATTTCATATGCATCAGAACGGTAATGCTTGCTATAGCCAAAACAAAAACGGTGATCAGCATGCTGATCCATTTTCGCTTTATTTTCCTGAACGGTCCGTAAAGCTGAATGAGATAGAGTGGCAGCGATATCCGGATAAGCGCTCCGGAAAGCCATTGAAACACGGCAAAAAAATCAACATGCTCGAAATATTTGCCAATCTTCACTAGACGCCATTGCGAATAAGCCGGATAACGCATCATGCTTGCTTCTTCAGGTCCAAACAGAGTAATAGCTCCTACCGTAGGCCCCAGGGTCAAGAGCATGAGCATAATGGTCAGCAGCAGGAGATGCCACTTCTTAAAGCTTCTCTTCATCTCATGTTGGATAAGAAGCAGGAAGGACAGTTCCATAAATGCGCTAAGGGAATAGACAGAACCTTTGAGTATCGGGTACATCCCCATTTCGAACATCGGCAGCAAGTACCGGTAATCCTTGGACGGCATGTTGGCCGACATGACAAAGTCTCCCAGCACTACAACGATTGGAAGCAGAATGCAGGATACATAAGCAATCGTGCGCAGTCCGTTCATAGCCGCAAACATGCAGATAAAGCAGAAAATAAACAGAACCACGTATTGCGGTGTCAACGGCAAATAGGTATTGGATGTCCAGGCGACAACGTCTACCAAAGATCCGAAAGCGACGAAAAGCAAAGCCAAATTAATAATTGCGAGAATCAACCATACAAAAAAAGCCGGAACACGTTGCCTGAGCCATTCGTCAAAGCGTACTCTGTTCATCTTGAACATCACGCGCTGCAAAGGAAACACGGCAATGGGAAGCGCGATAATAAGCGCAACCGGAATACTCAGCCATGCATCTCTTTTCGCTTCGGCAAGCAGTAGGGGAACAACGATGACGTGATTGACAAGGCCAACGCTGAGCAGAGTCATCATAACAATTGGCCATAAACCGATAGGCTTCGCATTTAGCTGCACAGACATTCACCACCTTCGCTTCCAGCATTCCCCTTAGGAAGAAAAGTGATGCATTTTCTTATCCATGGAAAAAAGCCCTTTGATTTGCTGGACGCGATCAAAAGGGCTTTACCGTTTATGGCAGGTGAATCGTTTTGACGTGATCAAAATGGATAAACACCGATGATCCACTCGCATCCGCAAGTTCAAGCAGGTTCAAATCGACATTTTTGAGGACACCTGTTTTTCTAGGATTCTCCCCCAGATCAAGAACGACGAATTGTCCGATATGTTTGCGCAGCTGCTGATCAAAGGTTCGGGCAAGGGTTAAGGGCGTTGGCTTGAGCGGAAATTGTTCGGATGACAACGAGTAAGGGGTAACATTGGCGTTATAAGGTACCAGATATTTA
Organism: Paenibacillus sp. ATY16; assembly: GCF_003399985.2. Taxonomy (NCBI): domain Bacteria; kingdom Bacillati; phylum Bacillota; class Bacilli; order Caryophanales; family Paenibacillaceae; genus Paenibacillus; species Paenibacillus sp. ATY16. The sequence continues at coordinate 176,692 of NZ_NMOK02000022.1, forward strand.
AGATGCCGCATGGAGATCATGACGGAATGGTAGACCGGCGAATAAAAAACAAAGAAATCGTTCATGACTGCCGTCACATAGCCATGTATGGATTGATTGCCGGTAATATAAATTTCCGAAAACATGCCTTTGGAATTCAATAAAATTTTGCGGAAAGATATGGAGTCGTTATACGATTCGAAAGGTAGCTCCGGCGTACTGCTGTAGTTTTGATTTTCATCCTGCACAATTCTCATTTGCTGCAAATGGATCAGCGGTACGTAAAAAAACTGGGTGCCGTTATAAAGCACAAGGATATCGGGGCCAAAATCAATCAGCTTGCCGCGTATGCCCGCTCTTCCGGAAATAACAAGCTCAACCTGTGAATCGAGGAATGGATGCTGGTTTTTCAACTGCTCGACCTCCTTTTCAAAAGCTTCATCTATTAAGGAAGCCGGACACTAAAGTAAATGCCCGGCTTCTATCTATCGATTAGCCTTTTTTCGAGCGGTTGCTGCTACCGGATTTTTTCGATTTGTTGCCTGTCGACTGCCCTTGAGCTTGAGCACCGGTACGGTTGCCCGATTTGTTGCCGCCGGATTTGTTGTTGTTTTTATTGCCCGATTTGTTGTTGTTTTTGTTGCCGCCGGATTTGTTACCGCCTTGGTTGCCGCCTTGGTTGCCGCCTTGGTTGCCGCCGCTCTTGTTGCCGCCGGATTTGCCGCCGAGTTTTTTGATTGTTTTGATGTGGTCAACCAGGAGATAAACAACTTGATTATTTGCTGCTACAACGAGTGCTGTGTTGCCTTGTACTTCAGCGAGGAAGCCTTCTACCTTTTCCGGTCCGCCCCAGTTGATTTGCACGAATTCTTTCGTTAAAGCATTAATAACGCCTCTGAAGTTGTTCGCGTTGATATAATCAGCGCTAGTACCGCCGCTTTTGCTTGTAGCAAATCCTGTTACGCTTTTAACATGGCTGAGGTCAACGTATACAACGCCTTCTCTTGTCGAAAGAACCAGGTAATCGTTTTTAACTGCGAGCAGTTTGCCTTCCAGAGATTCCGGACCGCCACGGTTGATTCTGACAGTTTCTCCTACCAAGTTTCTTAGTTCAGTGTTGCCTGTTCCTGTGTTTCCTGTTCCTGTGCTTTTGCCATTGCTTCTGTGGCTTTTGTGACTCTTGTGCCATTGGTGTCCGCCGCTGTTGTTGCTACCTTGCTGCCAATTGCATCCGTACATGTAATAAATCCCTCCGATAACTTTCTCTTAATAGATTTACAACCGTGCCATCCAATTGACCTTCTACCACTAATAGGCTGAACTTCCTGGTGTTTCGCTATCTAGTCATCTACCATTGGTGACGGTTTGTAATATATTTATATGTAACCCGTATAGGAGAGGTACTAGATTAGTAACCATTTATGCGGACAAAAAGAAGAAATAAACAATTTCATCACTTGCGGGTGTCATTCTCCCCCTTTCCCGAATACCGTAAATAAGCACAGGAGCCTATCGGCCACGATAGGCTTTGACTTCGGTCTTAAGGGGTGAAGCCCGTGGCACAGCTGCCTATACGTAAAATTGAAATTGACGAGGATGATCTGTGGGATCTGAAGAACAATCCTTGGAGCAAATCGTTTAAACCCATCCATATTGAAATAGATGGAAAAAGCTATTCGGGGACTTGCGGCATTCGGGGCGGCCATACGCGCAATTACACGAAAAAATCGTTCGAGATCAGGCTAGACGGGGGCAAAACGCTGCACTGGAACGCGGAATTCGACGATCCCTCCATGATCCGCAACGCCTTATCCTTTCAGTTTTTCAACCTCATTGGAGTGCCGTCCCCGGAAACCCAGCATATCTCCGTCGAGATTAACGGTTATGAGCAAGGGGTTTATTTGGAGATTGAGGCGGTGGACCGGCGGTTCTTTAGAAAAAGAGGCATCGGTTATACCTCCTTGATCTATGCCGTTAATGACAGCGCGGATTTCAGTCTTGTCGATCAGAATACAAATGCCAAAAAAGACTCGCTGTTTGACGGATATGAAATCGTGAACGGACAAACAAACACAAAATACCGGCTGGTCCGTTTCATTCGCAATATCAACTCCCTCTCTAGCAAACAGTTGAGCGTCTATACGGCCAAACGGCTGGATATCAATCAATATTTATTGTGGCTGGCCGGAGCGGTTCTTACCGGCAACTACGACGGCTTTGATCAGAACTATGCCCTCTATGAGCATAAGAAAACAAGCAAATATCGAATTATTCCTTGGGATTACGAGGGAACCTGGGGGAGAAACTGCTACGGGAAGCCATGCGGCAGCGATCTTGTAAGGCTGCAAGGCTATAATAGTCTGACCGGCAAGCTGTTTAAATTCTCTTCCTGCCGCCAAAAATACCGCGCAATCCTGCATAGACTATTAAAAACAGCCTTTACCGTTGAGCGGATCGATCCTATGATTACCCGCTTATACAAAGAGATCACGCCGGCAATCCGTGATGATTTTACCCGCAAAAGCAGCTACGACACGTTTCTCGACGAGCCTTCTTTTATACTCGATTATGTAAGAGAACGCCGCGGACTTATTAAAGAAGCCCTTAAAGCTTGGAAATAAGCTTTAAGGGCTTTCTTTTCGGACTCTTTTAAAATAGATTCATGCTTAAATACCGCTCGCCGGTATCCGGTGCGATGCATAAAACACGCTTGCCCTCTCCAAGCTTCTTTGCAACCTGCATAGCCGCCCAAACGGAAGCGCCGGAGGACGGTCCCAGCAGCAACCCTTCAAGACGCGCAAGGTCTCTCATCGTCCTAATGGCATCTTCATCGGCTACCTGAATAATCTCGTCATAAACTTCCGTGTTCAGGATCGCGGGTACAAATCCGGGACTTGTGCCAACCAGCTTATGAGGACCGGGCTGGCCTCCCGACAGAACGGGAGAACCGGCAGGTTCGACAACCGCGATATGTATATGAGGCAATGAGGCCTTCAGCGTCTCCCCGGTGCCGGTAATGGTCCCACCCGTTCCGGCAGTCGCAACGAAGGCATCAAGCTTGCCGCCCGTTTGCTCCAGGATCTCTACCGCGGTTGTAGTCCGGTGGATGTCCGGGTTGGCATGGTTCTCGAACTGGTTCGGAATAAAGCTGCCCGGTATTTCGGCTTGCAGCTCCAGCGCCTTGCGGATGGCTCCCGGCATTCTTTCCGCGGCCGGGGTTAAAACAACGTCCGCCCCGTATGCCTGAAGCAGCTTGATTCGCTCCGCCGACATATTGTCCGGCATGATCAGGATAAGCTTGTAGCCCTTGGCAGCCGCATTCATCGCCAGACCAATACCGGTGTTGCCGCTGGTCGGCTCGATAATGGTACTGCCCGGGGAGATTAAACCTTGACGCTCGGCCGCTTCGATAAGAGCCGACGCGGCGCGGTCTTTCACGCTGCCGCTCGGATTGAACCGCTCCAGCTTAACGCACACTTCCGCGCTTCCCGGTTGAATAAGACGGTTAAGTTTGATGACGGGCGTTTCGCCGATGAGGTCGATGATGGTGGACACAATTCGTGGCATAAATTCTCCTTTTCGTGTTCGTTAAAAAACTGGCAGCCGTGGCGTATGGCTACGCAAAACTATTAGATTCCGATCGCTGTTGCCCTCGAATTTCTTCATTTCAAACCGCTTTAGCGGTTGAAATTCGGGGGCAAAGGCGAACGCTAACGCTTCTCCATTCTAATAGTTTTGCTTCGCACAAACGGCTTAACAGTTATTTTAAAAAGCACTTAACGAAATTTATTGTTGGCCGAAAGGAACGGCCGGATAAAAAACCATCCGGCGATTGGAACGATACCAACACAAAACATAAGGGTAACGATAGCCGCCGGCGTCTGCGTCTGGGATACGACAACCAGATAAGCGGCTAGACCGATGACACGGCCTATAATGAGGCCGGCCTCGCGGAGAACGATTAACTCTTCGCGATTAACGGCGCTTTCCTCGGAGTGGCCGATCAGGTCGAACACCCGGGATGTCATCGGAATAATGTACAACGGTATAAACAAGGAAGTGCCTATGCCGAAGATCAGCAATGTACTATAGGTGACTTTATAGAACAACGGAAGAATGATCAGACCAATCATGATCGTACCTGCCAGCATCGCGATTCTGCGGTTGCTCGGTTTGAGGCGCTTGCCGACAAACCAGAAGCTGATGAGGGCAACAAGGGAAGTAATCAGCGAGAAATTACCCAATTTTCCTTCGTTTTTAGTTGCGATATAGATGACAAGTCCGATCAGGAACATAAAGACGCCTTCGCGAACGCCTTGAGCGACGATAGCACCAAACATCCGCCGCCATGGACTTCCCTTTTCTTTCAGTTCTTGAAGTCCAAGGAACCATTTGTACTTCTCTCCAATAACGCCGCGGTTCTTCAGCCAGAAGCTGCCGACAACGGCCAGACCAAAGATAACAAGGGAAATCGTGAAAATAAGCTTGTAACCGCGCTCGCCATGCAGCGTCGTAATCAGGAAACCCGACACCCATGGGGCGATAATCCCCGACAATGATCCTAATATGCCTGCTATTCCATTAAACCGGTCGCGGTTATCCGGCTCGGTAATTTCGAAATAAACCACATTATAAGCCATCCAATAAAAGCCTAATGCCATACCGCTTAGCATGCCGAGAGGTATGCTGTAAGTTTTGGCCTGCTGGCCCAGCATGAGTACCATAAAATAAAACGCCCCCGACAGCACGATGCCAAGACGGAGGCTGTACATTTTATGATGTTCCTTCACCCATTTGCCTGCCAGCCAAAAGATGATGCCGCTTGTTATGTATTGTCCAAGCGTGTACCAGCCAATTAGCATAAAGGACTGGCTTGCTTTCCAGAGATAGACCGGGATGAACGTTCCGGATAGTGCGCTTGCTACGCCAAACAGACCTTGTACCGTCAGCAGCAGGATGGCCTGCGCATCCATCGCCCCGCTGTGGCGTGAACCCGGGACAACGCGGCCGACTGATCTGCCAGGCATACGCCCGCCTGTCTTAACGCCATGATGACTCTGCTTCAATCCGATTCCTCCTAACAGTGATGTTCCGTTAGGTTTCCCAATTAAACAGGCCGCATGCCGTATTCCAGTAATTACTCTTTTGGCGCAAGCAGCTCCAGCATCTGGATCCGGGCTTTCTCGCTTAGAACCGTCGAAGTCTGGAAGCAAGACGGACAGATATAAGTTACGGTCTCAAACGGCGATTGGATAACGGGTTTACCGGTTACGGCATGCACCGTTGGCTGAAGCGATACCGTTTGTTTACCCGCCTCCAGCATATATTCACGACAAGAAGGACATTCCGGCGCTTCTTCCTGATTGTCCGTCATTTGACGGATCGTTTCTTCGGCAGCAAGCCAGGAAACATTCATTTGACGGAAGCCTTCGTTGGATTCATCGTTAAAGGAATCATCCTGCTTTTGCTCTTCCTGCCCCTCGTCCCAGTTATCGTCCTGCTCGTCTTCATCGCGGTCGATCCCGATCTGCATCGTACGGTAGCCGCTTAGTTCATTCTCGCAATGCGGACAATGCTTCTCCGGCCCAATCTCTTCATCCCATACGATTTCGGTATCGCACCATGGGCAAATTGTTTGCTCTTCCATTCCAAAACCCTCCACAAGCTTAATTGTTCAAAATATAGATAACGCCTAATCCAAAAAATATAATTGCAATCGCGAGTAAAATTCCCCATAAATACTTCATGACTGCCCTCCTACAAAGAATTGCGAAGCAATTCTTACTTCGAAAGCATACGCTTAAAGAATTGCGAAGCAATTCTTACTTCGAAAGCATAAGCTTAAAGAATTGCAGAGCAATTCTTATTACGCAAGCCTATGCCGCTTACAATATAACCGTTGCTCCGATAACATAAGACAAAGAAATGGAAATAATCATGGCAATAAATCCTACCGCCCGGTTATCCTTAGCGATTTCGTCATCGATCTTGAACACCGGCGTAAGAAACTCAAACAAGAAATAGGCGGCAAGCAATATGATAAAGCCGAATATCCCCCAGATCAAACTTTCGTACACGGAAACTTTCGCTTCAATGGAAAACCTGAAAATATTGCATATCCCGAATATTTTCCCGCTTGTCGCCATAGCTACCGCTACGTTGCCGTTCTTGATTTCCTTCCAGCAATTATAACGGGTCACAAGCTCAAACACGGACAAAAAGACGATAAGCGACAGGACAACCAGCGATACATAAACGAGAGATGCCGCATAAGAATTGCTGAGCAAACGATCGACTTCATTACCCATCCTTATCACTCCCAAAGGCTTGCTTGCCGTGCCGCAAGCTTAACGGCGAAGCTATTTCAGCTCCGCCACGGTTACGCCTGCGCCGCCTTCGCCGTATTTTCCGAGACGATACGCCTTCACAAGACTATGCTTGCGCAAATATTGTTGGATTCCCGCACGCAATACGCCGGTACCCATGCCATGGATGATATATACTTGACCAAGCCCGCCCAAATACGACTCGTCGAGGAAACGATCCACTTCAATAATAGCTTCCTCCAGATTCGCCCCGCGCAGATCCAGCTCCATGCGGAGGCTATCTTCCTTGGAACGCTTCAGGCTTGCCGTCTGCTTAGGCTGCTGCTGCTTGTTGAGCTGCGCCACCGGCTTAATCAGCTCGAGATCATCAAGCGCGACCTTCATCTTCAGAATGCCAAGCTGAACGGTAGCATCCGATGCGCCTATCTCTACAACGATACCCTTTTGATTAAGGCTGTAGACCATAACCTCATCGCCGGCTCCGATCTTCGCCGGCTTCTTCGCTCCGCCGCCTGCCGGACGCTTCTTCTTCGTGGCAAGCTCCGGTGCCGCTTCTTCCAGTCTGCGCTTCGCTTCAATCAGCTTATGCTCCTTGACGGAAGCGCCTTCCTCCAGAGCCAGCTTGCGAAGATCCGCGATAATCTGATCCGCTTCGCGTCTGGCCTTTGCAACTGCCTCATGCGCTTCTTCCTGCGCCTTCTGCAGCATTTTGTCGCGCTGCTCCTCGAAGCGCTCCAGCTCCGCTTCGTGGCGTTTGCGCTGCGCTTCCATCTCGCGCCGCATCGACTCTGCCGTATTACGCTCCGATTCCGCGCTTAGACGATCTTCCTCCAGAGAGGCAATCATGTTCTCAACGCGTTGATCCTCTTCGCTGACCTCGCCCTTGGCATGATCGATAATCGCCTGGCTGAGACCCAGCCTCTCCGCAATGGCAAACGCATTGCTTCGTCCCGGAACGCCAACAAGAAGGCGGTAAGTCGGGCTTAGCGTTGCAACGTCGAACTCCATGCTTGCGTTAATGACGCCTTTGCGGTTATAAGCATAAGCCTTAAGCTCGCTATAATGCGTAGTCGCAATAATGCGGCTGTCGAGCTTATGGATATGCTCCAGAATGGCAATCGCAAGCGCCGAGCCTTCGGCCGGGTCCGTTCCCGCACCAAGCTCATCGAGCAGTACAAGGCTCTTGGACGTCATGGATTCCAGAATCCGGATAATATTCGTCATATGGCTGGAGAAGGTACTAAGGCTTTGCTCGATGCTCTGCTCATCGCCGATATCGGCATAAATGGAGTCAAACACGCAAAGCTGGCTTCCTTCTTCAGCCGGTACAAACAAACCGGACATCGCCATCAGGCTGAGCAGACCCACGGTCTTTAGGGATACCGTTTTACCGCCCGTATTCGGACCGGTAACGATAATGGCCGTAAACTGATTGCCAAGCTCCACATCAAGCGGCACAACTTTGTCCGGAGCGATCAACGGATGGCGCCCGCGTTTGATTTTGAGGAAGCCCCTGTCGTTCATGCGCGGCAAAGTCGCTTTCATTTCATGGGCAAGCCGCGCCTTGGCATAGGCAAAGTCCAGCTTTCCTAGCAGATCCTGGTTATAAAGCAGGTCCTCTACATGCTCTGCCGCGCGGGCCGTCAGCTTTTGCAGGATTTTCTCGATTTCGCGAAGCTCCGCGGCTTTGGTCTCCCGCAGCTTGTTATTCATCGATACAATAGCTTCCGGCTCAATAAACAGGGTAGCGCCGGAACCGGACTGGTCGTGGACAATCCCGCCAAAATGCGAACGGTACTCCTGCTTAACCGGTATGACGTAACGATCATTCCGAAGCGTAATAATGGAATCCTGCAGCATCTTCTGCACCGAAGACGAACGGATCATCTGTTCCAGCTTCTCCCGGATCCGCGACTCTCCGCTCCGCAGCTCGCGGCGGATGGACGCAAGTTCAGGGCTCGCGCTGTCCACGACTTCCGCCTGGTCATCGATGCAGTCAAAGACGGCATCCTCCAGCGGCTTGTGCTCGGATAATTGCTCAGACAGCTGGAACAAAAGCGGAATCGGATCATCCTCATGCAGATTGTCGATATGCTTCTTGACCCGGCGTGCGCCTCTAGCCGTTGCCGCGATATCCAACAGCTCGGCGGGGTTCAGGGTTCCTCCGATTCTTGCGCGATGAAGGGAAGCGCTGATGTCCACAACGCCTCCAAACGGTGCATTACCCTTCAGTCTGTCCGCTTTGTACGCTTCATCGGTCGTCTGCAGCATATGCTTGACGTCTTCCAGATCGGAGACCGGAGCAAGCTGCCCCGACACGTTTTTCCCTAGCGATGTAGCGGCATGATGCACTAATTTATTCGTAATTTTATGAAATTCCAAAGTGGATAAAATTTTGCTGTCCAAGTGAACACTCCTCTCGCCCTTATATTATAGCTGATCGGGGTTTAGGATGCACGACATCACCGCTTGATTCATACATGTTTCCCTGATTAATGGTCATAATAAGGGAGGAAACGCACCATACTTAGGCTAACCTAACATGAGGAGGCTAATGATATGAGTTTTCTTGGTCATGTTGTCCGTTTTATCGTTGCAGCCATCGTTCTGATGGTAGTCGGCTGGATCGTTCCGCAATTCAGTGTCGGCGGCTTCTGGAGCGCCCTCCTGCTGGCGCTTGTTATCGCGGCGCTGGGCTGGATCATTGAAGGTATTTTCGGCAAAAAAGTTACCCCGTTTGGACGCGGTATCGTTGGCTTTATCGCCAGCGCGGCTGTCATCTGGATTGCACAGTTTATCGTGGGCGGCGTATCCGTCACTTGGCTTGGCGCAATCTTAGCCGCTCTCGTTATCGGGATTATCGACTTGTTCATTCCGGTCAGCACCCCGTACGAAGCAGGCAGAAGCGATTACCGCAACCGCGACTAGCAGTAAATAAGCTTTGAAGCCCTTGTCCTGTCGGAAACGATGGACAGGGGCTTTTTCATTTGTCACGGGACTGTCACTGCAAATTGGATGCGGATAAGCTACAATAGGAAAAGAATTGAAGTTTGTATGCTTTTGGCTATGAAAGGGGTATGAAGATGAAGAAATGGCTCATATTTGCATCCGTGCTTTGCCTTGTGTTTGTCGTTGCTGCCTGCGGCTCCAACAGCAAGAGCAATAACTCCGGATCAGACGCGGCAAGCTCTACGGTTGCGGACGTTGTGATTAAAGCGAGCAGCTGGGAATTCGATCAGCCGGAATACCATATCAAAAAAGGTCAGACCATTAAGCTCGAGCTCATCGATGGCGTTCACGGCGTCGAGATTGAGAAGACAAACGTGAAGCTGACTCAGAATAAAGCAAAAACCATCACGCTTGATGCCGGCGAATACGAAATCAAATGCAACATTCCTTGCGGCGGCGGACATTCGAAAATGTCGGCCAAGCTTATTGTTGAAGCTGCCTAAGCCTTATTACCGCAAAGACCTCTTTATTTTGAAGAGGTCTTTTTTTCTTTCCGCGACATGCCTGCTTGCCAGCCTACATATGAATTATAATGATTCCTTTACAAAAGGGTAAGAAAGACTGATGCTATGAACTCTTCCCCTACCGCCTTCCGGTCTGATAAGATGATTCATAAATTATTCTTTTGAGGAGGGGTATGATCCATGAGCTTATTAAACGGACGGATTGCCGTCGTAAGCGGTGCAGGTTCGGGACTCGGAAGAGCAGCTTCCCTGTCGTTCGCGAAAGAAGGAGGCGAGGTTGCTTTGTTAGGCCGCCGTGAAAGCAAGCTGCAGGAGACAGCCGAGCTGATCAAACAGAATACGGGCCGCGAAGCGCTGATCATCCCTACCGACATTACGCAGGAAAGCCAAATTCAATCCGCAGTCCAGCAGGTCATCGATCGATGGGGTTCCATCCATGTGTTATTAAATAATGCGGCCGTATTCGAGCCCGGTTCCGTGCTGGAATTAACCTCCGAGAATTGGCATGCGCAAGTGGCCACCAATTTGACAGGACCGTTTCTGCTTACAAAGGCCGTTCTGCCAACCATGCGCAAAAGCAAATACGGCCGCATTATTAATATAACCTCCGGCTTGTCCTGGAACGGAGCAGGCGGTTACGCCGCCTACAGCGCAGCGAAAGCCGGCCTGGAATCGCTGACCCGCACGCTCGCCGACGAGGAGCATGAGCACGGCATTCTTATTAACTTATACAATCCCGGTACGCTGCGTACCGAAATGCACGCCACCGGCAAAGATCCGGCGGTCGTCACCCCGGACCTCATCCGCTTGGCCAGCCTTCCGGTAGGCGGTCCTACCGGAACGATTGTCAGCTACGGATAACAACAGAGAAGAAGCCGCTCCAATGCTGTGACATTGGGGCGGCTTTTTCTTTGCGTCCGGTAATTCGGTGGTGCATCGTTAAGCTTGCCGGAAACGCCCGAACTTGCTTCGAATCGAGCCCCAGCAGCTCCCTTAACGATGCGGCGCATCGTTAAGCTCTTGCAAGGGCCATTTTCATTGCACCTTAACGATGTCCCGCATCTTTAAGCCTGCCGGAAACGTCCGAATTTGCTTTATATCGAGCACTAGCAGCCCCCTTAACGATGCGGCGCATCGTTAAGCTCTCGCAAAGGCTATTTTCACTATACCTTTAAGATGTCGCGCATCTTTAAGCCTGCCGGAAACGTCCCGATTCTTTTCCACCCCCTATGCCAATAGGCACAAAAGAGCCGCCTGCATTTTTAGCAGGCGGCTCTTTTGTTAGTACGGCTTAGCTGTGCTCGATCAGCTCAATCCATTCATTGTATTCCGTTTGAAGCTTGCGGTATTCGATTTCCAGCTTCTCATGCTTCACGCCAAGTACGCGGAGTTCCTCGCGGAGGGCTTCCGTTTCCCCGGAAGCATCCTGATGCTCAGCCGCCAATGCTTGTGCCTGTTCATCCAGCAATACCCGCAGATCCGCAGCTGCAGCCGCTTCTTTCCGTGCCGCTTCGAGCTCCTCAAGAAGAGACTTTTCTGCTGCTTCGGAGGCACGTTCCGATTCCGACAGACGCTCCGCTTCCTGCTTCGCTTGCTCCGCAAGCTGCTGCTCAGCCCGCAGTTTCTCGTTAAGCTCCTTGATCTGTTGCGAGGCAACCTCGATCTGCTGTACCGTAATCCGTTCGCGAGCAGCGGTATATTCCAGCTGCTCCAGAAGCTCGCTTTCACGTTTTGTTGAATCCGCGAGCTGTTCTTCTTTTTCAAGACTGCGCAGCTCCGACTCTTTCAGTAAAGACTCTAACTCTTCAATGCGAGAGCGCAGGCTATGCTGCTGCTCTTCCTGCTTCGCCAGAAGCTCGGAGTAACGATCTTCCGCTTCCGATAGACGCTCCTCGTAGCGTTGCTCATACAGCTGGCGCTGCTGCTCGAGTTTACGGTTATTCTCCTGTTCCCGTTCGTCCCACTCTGCCTTGAGCTCTTGCTGCTGGCGTTCCAACAGCTCGATTTGCTCCATGTATTGAAGCTCTAGCAATTCATTCTGATCGGTGAACTGCCGTTCGAGGGAACGAAGCTGCTCTTGATGACGCTGCTCCACCTCGGCAATTTGCTGCTCCTGCTGCTCTGCCATGGCGGCATTTTGCGCCTGCAACCGCTCTTCCAGCTCCCGATTCGTCGACTGAACGGCTTCCAGCTGCTGCTTCAGCTCATCGTATTGCTGCGCATAGCGTTCCTTCAATTCAAATTGCTGCTCGGCAAAACGCAGCTCAAGCTGCTCCTGCTGCTCTTGATACTTACGCTCCAGCTTGTGCTTGTCCTCTTCGTATTGAAGTTCCAGTTCAAGCTCTTTTTCTTCAAAAATAGCAGATGCTTCTGTCAGCTGACGCGCTTGTTCCTCAAGTCGGCGTTCCGCTTCGCTGTATCGATCCGCGTGAAGCTGCTCGACAACAGAGCGTTCCGCTTCGAATTGGCGCTGCTGCTTCACCATTTCATCCTGGAGAAGATCGAATTGCTCCTGCAATTGCTGCAGCTTCTCCGTTTGTTCCGCGGCAAGCACTTCAACGGCCGTCTGCAATTCCAGCTGCTTGGAAGCTTGCTGCTCCAACTGCCCGATTTTCTCTAGCGATATCGCATACTGCTGAGAAACTTCCTCCAGCTGTTCTTTTACCTCAGCGTATTGCTGATCAAGCTCCTTCGATTGCTGCTCCATCGTCCGGATAGAAGCACGCAGCGCTTCTTCCTGCTCCATCGCTTGCATCAGATGTTCATCCGCAGCCTCAAGACGAAGCTCGTGCAGCTGTTTATCCTGATTCCAAGCCTGCTCCAGCTCGGACAATTTCGTAAGAAGTTTGGTACGCTCTTCAATCCAGCCATTGCGGCGGCGTTCGAAATCAGCCTTCAGCGATTGTTCCAGCTGAGCTAGCTGCTCTTGCCACTGCTGCTCCTTCGACTGTATAAGCTCCAGCGTTTTTGCGCGTTCCTGCTCCAACTCTTCAGCAGCGATCACTTGAGCCAAGGCAAGCTCGTCTACGGCTTCCGCTACCTTCGCTCGCTCGCGTTCCAGTTCAAGTGCCGCTGCCGCCTGCTGTTCCAAGAGGGCTTGCGCCGATACAGAGCGTTCTTGTTCCAGCTGGGCGGACAAAGCTTCCGCTGCTCTAATACGTTCAACCTCAAGCTCTTCCGCGGCAAGCGTTTGGTTCAGCAACAGCTCTTCTGCCGCTTCAGCCGCTTTCGCGCGTTCGCGTTCGAGCTGTTCCGCAAGCACTGCGGCTTTAGCACGCTCCAGCTCCAATTCTTCCGCGGCATAGGCTTGAGCCAAGGCAAGCTCCTCCGCTGCCGCCGCTTGCTGTTCTGCTAGTGCTTGCGAAGCCCGAGCACGCTCGCGTTCTACTTGCTCGGCTAGTACGTCGGCAGCTTTCATACGCTCCTGCTCCAGTTCCTGTGCAGCTTGCGTCTGCGAAGCGGCCAACGCTTCCGCGGCTTTTGCTCGCTCGCGTTCCAGCTCCTCTGCTGCAAGAGCTTGCGCCAGCGCCAGTTCCTCTGCGGCTTCCGCGGCTCTCGCCCGTTCTTGCTCCAGCTCCCGTGCGGCCTGGGCCTGCAAAGCAGCCAATGCTTCCGCTGCTCCCGCGCGTTCGCGTTCCAGCTCTTCTGCTGCAAGAGCTTGCGCCAGCGCTAATTCTTCAGCGGCTTCTACCGCTCTCAGCCGCTCGCGCTCCAGCTCTTCCTCAGCCTTCGCCTGCTGCTCTGCTAGTGCTTGTGCAGCTGCCAGACGCTCTCGCTCTACTTGCTCAGCGAGCATTTCCAATGCTTTCGCACGCTCTTGCTCCAGCTTTTGTGCGGCCTGGGCCTGTAAAGCAGCCAAAGCTTCCGACGCTTTTGCGCGCTCGCGTTCCAGTTCTTCTTCGGCCAGGGATTGCGCCAAAATCAGCTCCTCCGCAGCTTCACTTGCTTTCGCACGCTCTTGCTCCAGTTCCTGCGCCGCCTGCGCCTGCTGCTCCGCCAAACTTGCCGCTGCTGCAGCGCGCTCGCGTTCCCGCTCTTCGGCCGCCAAAGCTTGCGCCAAGGCCCATTCCTCGGCTGCTTCAACGGCCCTTAACCGTTCACGCTCCAGCTCTTCGTTCAGCTTCGCCTGCTGCTCCGCCAAACTTGACGCTGCTCTCGCTCGTTCCCGCTCCAGCTGCTCTGCCAGCTCCTCCGCAGCCTTCGCGCGCTCGCGTTCGAGCTCCTCCGCCGCCAGCGCTTCGGCTAGCGCCAGCTCTTCCGTAGCTTCAGCCGCTCGCGCGCGTTCCCGCTCGAGCTCTTGCTCCGCTGCCGCCTGCTGCGCGGCTAACGCTTCCGCCGCTCGCGCGCGCTCCCGCTCCAGCTCCTGCGCCGCTGCCGCCTGCTGCTCCGCCAGCGCTTCCGCAGCCTTCGCGCGCTCGCGCTCCAGCTCCTCCGCGGCTAGCGCCTGCGCCAGCGCCAGCTCGTCCGCTGCCTCCGCCGCACGCGCGCGTTCCCGCTCGAGCTCTTGCTCCGCTGCAGCCCGCTGCGCGGCTAACGCTTCCGCCGCTCTCGCGCGCTCGCGCTCCAGCTCGGCCTCCGCTTTTGCCTGCGCAATTTCGAGCTCCCGCTCCAGCTGCTCCGCGGCAAGAGCTTGAACGCGCTCAATTTCCTCCGTCGCCTCCGCCTGGGCTAAAGCCAGCAGCTCGGCTGCTTCTTCCAGCCTCGCAGCCAGTTCTTCGGCAGCAGCCTCTTTCGCGGCGGCAAGCTCGGTATCATATTCTCCCCGCAGCTCTTCCAGCTCCGCCTTGGACTTCTGCTGAACAGCCGCAAGCTCCTCGCGCAGCGAAACCTCCAGCCGGCTGGCCTGCTCGAGCAAATCAACCAGCACAAGCCGCTTGGCCTCGGCGTCGTGCAGCGTATCGTTTTCGCGGCGAAGCCGGAAAACTTCCTCGGTCATCTGAACGGCTGCCAGAACGGCCAGCTTGGGCATATCGAGACGTGGATTGCCAATCGCCAGCTTTTTCATGGCGTCATCGATCGTGCCGGCTACCCGCTTTATATAATCAGCATTGTTATGACCTTTAAGCTTATATTGATGTCCGTATATATCAACTGTTACTACGGTTTGGTCAGCATCCATACTGGGTTATCCTCCTATTCAACGCCTCGCGTTTTTTTAAGTGCTACGCAAATCCAAACAATTTGCCTTCATCTATGTAACAAAAATCGATTGCGAAAGTTTCAAATATGTGAAAAAACTCATCTTTTGAACCCTTTTTAGCGCCTTTCAGCATAAAAAAGCCGCATCGAAAGTTCACAAGGAACTATTTCGATGCGGCTTAAAAGGTTTCCTGCCTACTTTCTTAATTCTGCGGCAAAAGATTGCTCAAGCTCGGCTACGACTTTGCCGTGCAGCTCGGTCACTTCTTCGTCGGTCAGCGTGCGGTCCGCATGGCGGTAAACAAGCGCCACGGCAACGCTTTTCTTGCCGGCTCCAAGCTTCTCGCCGGTGAACACGTCGAACACTCGAACGGACTCAAGCAATTCGCCTGCAACGGCCCAAGCAACGTCCGTCAGCTTCGCAGCCGGCACGGCTTGGTCAAGCACTACGGCGATATCGCGCTGCATAGCAGGGTAACGAGGAAGCGCCTTGTACTCGATGCCGGAATCAGCCAGCTCATACAATGTGCCTAATTCCACCTCTACCACGTACGTATCGGCAAGGTCGCTTTCATGCTGCAAAGTCGGATGCAGCTGGCCGACGTAACCGATCGTTTCCGGTCCATGAGCGGTGTCCACGATAACCGCTGCCGTTCTGCCCGGATGGAAGTTCGTTGGCTGAGCCGATTCGTAACGAACCTTCGAGGTCAAGCCAAGAACGTCAACCACGGTCTCCAGAACGCCTTTGGCATCGTAGAAATCAACCGGCTCCGCTTTACGGTTCCATTGCGCGTCTACACGGTTGCCCGTGAGCAATACCGCCAGGCGCTGCTTCTCCTTCGGAAGGCGCGTAAGCTGCTCTTCTTCCGTATGGAAGACGCTGCCGATTTCGAAAATAGCGGATGATTCATTTTTACGGTTGCGGTTATACGTCGCCGTCTCGATCAATTGAGCGATCAGCGTAGTACGCAGAACGCTGCGGTCCTCGCTCATTGGCATAGCCAGCTTCACCGGCTTCAGATCCTTGCCGGTCAATTCGGGGAACAGCCCCGTGCGGGAAGGACCCGTGAACGAATACGTGATCACTTCATGCAGGCCGGCATCGGTCAATCTTCTGCGCAGCTCGCGGCGAATCGTCTGCGGCTTGGTCAGCCCGCCAGGCGTCACATCGCCGTGAATTGGCGTAGTCGGAATATTGTCGTAGCCATACAAACGGGCTACCTCTTCGATTAAGTCAACATCGCGCGTAATGTCACCGCGGCGCGTCGGCACCGTTACGGCGAATTGGTCATTAGCATCGGACAGACGGTAGCTGAAATGCAGACGGTCGAAAATCGTCTCAACCTCAAGGCGCGACAGCTCCGTTCCAAGGTAACCGTTGATTTTGTCCAGCGTTACTTGAACAACAGCCGGCTCCGTTTTCGTAATTACCGCTTCCACGATTCCTTCCGCCACAAGACCGTTAGCAAGCTCCGCAATAAGAGCAGCCGCGCGGTTCAGCGCCGGGATAACGCGGGCCGGATCCACTTCCTTCTCGAAGCGGATGCTCGATTCCGAACGGAGGCCAAGCTGGCGGGAGGTTTTGCGGACCGTACCGCCGTCGAACTTCGCCGACTCCAGCAAAATGTTAACCGTCTTCTCGTTTACTTCGGAATTCGCTCCGCCCATGACGCCAGCGAGGGCTACAGGCTTCTCGCCATCCGTGATAACAAGCATATGAGGCTCAAGCATGCGCTCCTGATCATCCAACGTAACGATCTTCTCGCCTTGCTTCGCCAGACGAACGTCGATCCGGCCCGTCGTAATGGCATCCGCGTCAAAAGCATGCAGCGGCTGGCCGTATTCCAGCATAACGAAGTTTGTTACGTCAACCACGTTGCTGATCGGACGGATGCCCGCCGCGATCAGGCGGTTTTGCAGCCATTGCGGGGACGGACCAACCTTCACGCCTTTGATGTAACGCGCGCTGTAATGGGAGCATTGCTCCGGGGAGCTGATCGATACGGCAATATGGCTGTCCGCACGGTCTGCCGCATGGTTGACGGCCGGTTCGGGAATGCGAACCTCGCGGCCGGTCAAGGCGCCAATCTCGTAAGCAACGCCCAGCATGCTAAGGCAGTCCGAACGGTTAGGCGTCAGATCCAGTTCAAGCACCTCGTCGTTGATGCCAAGCACTTCGCCGATTGGCGTGCCGACCGGAGTCGATTCCGGGAGCACGAGAATCCCTTCCTGCTGCTCTTTCGGCAGAAGCTTGTCGTTAATGCCAAGCTCCTTCGCCGAGCAGATCATGCCTTGCGATTCCACGCCGCGCAGCTTCGCGCGTTTGATTGCGAAATCTCCCGGCAGCTTCGCGCCGATCATCGCAACCGGCACCTTTTGGCCGGCGTCCACGTTTTTCGCTCCGCATACGATCTGAAGCTCTTCGTCCGTACCGACATCGATCTTGCATACGCTAAGCTTGTCGGCATCCGGATGCTTCTCGCGGGATTTCACATAACCGACAACAACGCCGGAAACCCCTTTATTCAGGGATTCCACGCTGTCGATCTCGATGCCGCCGCGCGTCATTTTTTCGGCTAATTCCTCGCCTGTATAGCCTGTCAAATCGATATATTCATTTAACCATTGGTAAGATACTTTCATCGCTTGTTTCCCCTCCCTTTACATTCTCGCGAATTGGCTTAAGAACCGCTGATCGTTCGTGTAGAAATGACGGATATCGTCGATGCCGTACTTCAGAAGCGCGATACGCTCAACGCCCATGCCGAACGCGAAACCGCTCACTTCCTTCGGATCGTAGCCGCCCATCTCGAGAACGCGCGGATGCACCATGCCGCAGCCGAGAATTTCAAGCCAGCCTGTTTGCTTGCACATGCGGCAGCCGTGGCCGCCGCATTGCACGCAGGTTACGTCAACCTCCGCGCTTGGCTCCGTGAACGGGAAGAAGCTTGGGCGAAGACGGATTTGAGCCTGCTCTCCGAACATTTGCTGCACGAATTGCAGCAGCGTGCCCTTCAGGTCGCTCATGCGGATGTTAGGGCCAACGACAAGGCCTTCAATCTGATTGAACATGAACGAATGCGTCGCGTCGTCGTCGTCGCGGCGGTAAACTTTGCCCGGGCAGATGACTTTGATAGGCTTGCCGTTCATTTGCTGCATCGTGCGAACCTGAACCGGCGACGTATGCGTGCGCATCAGAATGTCTTCCGTAATGTAGAACGAGTCCTGCATATCGCGGGCAGGGTGGTTCTTCGGCAGGTTAAGAGCTTCGAAGTTGAAATAATCCGTCTCGACTTCCGGACCTTCGGCAATGGAATACCCAAGTCCGATAAATACGTCTTCGATTTCCTGCGCGACTTTGTTCAGCGGATGCACCGCGCCCGTCGGCAAAGCTTTGCCCGGCAGCGTTACGTCAATCGTCTCCGCGCGAAGACGGTTTTCCGTCTCGGCAGCGAGGAACGCGTTTTGCTTCTCGTCGATTACGCCTTCAATTGCGGCGCGAACATCATTGGCCACTTGACCGATAACCGGACGCTCTTCCGCGCTCAGGCCGCCCATGCCGCGCAAAATCTCGGTCAGCGCCCCTTTTTTTCCCAAGTACTTCACACGCAAATCATTCAGCTGCTGCGGACTGTCAACCTGCTGCAGCTCTTGCAGCGCTTCTACGCGCAATGCTTCCAAACGTTCTTTCATCGTAAAATCTCGCCTCCACTCTGGAATTAAAAACAAAATAGCAACAAAAAAAGGCCTTTCTCCCCGCAAGGGACGAAAGACCGTGGTACCACCCTAATTCGGATTGCCCATAAAAAACGGCAACCCCTCAAATCCCGTTAACGGCGGGAACCGGACCTTCCCTAATTCGCCTTCGGCCATTGGAGGCTTGAAGCGGTTCAGGCGTCTGCTCCGGAGTGAACTTCGGCAGCCTAATCCCGTAAAGACGCTCGCAATCCATGGCGCCTTCTCCCTGTACGGAAGCTCTGCTTACTTATCTCCATCAAAGCTTTCATCCATTTTTACACTTGGACACAATAATCTATATTATATGCATTTCCTTATTTCCTTGCAACCATTCGCTGCCAAGGCAAATTTATTTTTCGAGCAGCCCTTGTTCATAGGCATAACGGGTAAGCTGAACGCGGTTATCCAGATGAAGCTTCTGCAAAATGTTTTTCAAATGGTTTTTGACCGTATGCTCGGACAATCCGAAGGCAACCGCAATCTCTTTATTCGATTCTCCCGTCACCACCCGTTCAAGAATATCCTTCTCGCGGGAAGTAAGCGGCGTTGTCATTGCCGAAGCATCACTGGCAACGCCAGTTCTTGTACCGGTCTTAGCCGGGTTTGTCCCGTTTGAAGAGGCAGCAGAAGTAAACTCCTGCAGCAGCCTGAAGGCAATTTCCTTCGACATCGGCGCCTCGTCATCCACAACGGCCCGGAGATATTCCCTCCATGCGGAAGGAGAAAGATTTTTGAACAGGTAGCCCTGAGCCCCCCGCTTGATCGCTTCGAACAGATGGGTAATGTCGTCCGAGACGGTCACCATAACAATCTTCAGGGACGGGTAGAGGTATTTCAGCTGCTGCGTCGCCTCAAGCCCGCCCATGCCCGGCATGTTGATGTCCATCAGCACCAGATCGGGCAGCACGTCATCGATGCGGGCGATAGCTTCCTCGCCGCTGGCTGCTTCTCCGACAACCGTAAATTCCGGATCCGCTCCGATAATTTCCCTCATGCCTTCCCTTCCGTGGGGATGATCATCCACCAAAAAAACGCGAATCTGCCCGTTTGCTTCACTCATTTCCCTTCACCTCCGGATTGAATGCGTACCGTTGTTCCTTCGCCGACCGCGCTTTTTATGTCAAACAGCCAGCCCATTTGCTCTGCGCGATCCCGCATCATGCGAATGCCGTACCGATCCTTTGCATCGATCTGGCTAGGTTCCGCCCCAATCCCGTTATCCTTTATTTCGCATACAAAATCCTCATCGCCCTGCTGCCGGCTAATGACCCGAACCTCGGTCGCCTGCGCGTATTTGCGGACGTTCATAAGCGCTTCCCGAATAATCGACTGCAGCTCGACCAGCTGTTTGTTGGATAATACGCCTTCCTGCAGCTGCCAATCGAGCTTTGCGCGAATGCCGCTGTTTTGCAATAAATCATTCACCGCTCCGTGAATCGCGGTCAGCCATGAATCGTCAACGACTACGGCCGGGGACTGCAAATTCGCAATGGACTGCCGGACATCCTCGTACACATGCTTAACGGTCTGCCGGATTTGAACGGTCGTTTCCCTTGCATCATCTCCAAGCTCCATACGCTCCAGCTTATCCAGCTTAACGGAGAGCAGGAATAACGATTGGGAGATGCCGTCATGCAGCTCGCGGGCCAGCTGCTCCCGCTGCTGAAAGGACGCCTTGGACACCCGTTCCCGTTGAAGGGCTTCCTGCGTCTGCTCCAGCCTGCCGAACAATCCGCGCAATAAAGTTAACGTAAACAGAAATACAAGAGCCGGCGCCAAAAAATTCCCCAGCTCCATGGAAACGTACGGAAGCAGAAAGACGTGCCTGACGTACTCCCATAAGCCAACGACGATAGTAGGGATCCATAATATTAAAAATTTCAGGGATTTGTAGGACATTTTTGCATCTCCTAAAAAGAATTGTCACCTATACAGCCTGATGTAGGCTGTATGTGATGATTCTTGCTTCGTAAGCATTAACTTAATGAATTAGAACACAAGCAGCTTAAAAGCTGCTCGTGGTGATTCATACTTCGTAAGCGATCACCTAAAGAATTGTCACCTATACAGCCTGATGTAGGCTGTATGTGATGATTCTTGCTTCGTAAGCATTAACTTAATGAATGATCGCACATCACTAATGCTCTAAATGATTAACGCAGATAACATTTCCCGGGTAATCGCATTTGACTCCCCTCCAAGTGTACTAGACACCTTGCGAAAGAACAATTCGTATAAGAATGCTCCACCGCGAGCACAATGAAAATTAGAGAGGAGGAATACCAATGACCAATAATCATTTCAAGCTTGCTGAGCTTGAAGGCCATACGGAAGCGCTTGAAGAGATCCGACAATTAGAGCAAAAGCTAACCGGCCAGATGGGTTCAACAATCAGCTTAATCGCTTACGAGTCCGAGGACGAACATAAGTAGATTCATAACGCCTCCATTTTGGGCATGGGGGCGTTTTTCTATTGACAGGAAGTTCAATTTGAATTATTTTTGTTGTACATACAAAATAGAAGTCATCAAACTCCAAGGAGGGCATAGGATATGACAAAAGACATCGACCCGGCAACGGCTGCTGATATTGAACAACAAGTGGAAAATCCCGAAGCTTTCCTGCATACCTGCTTATATTTTACGGCGAACCGCCTGAGCAGAGCGATTACCCGCATGGCAGACGATGCTTTTGCTACCACGGGGCTTGCACCCGGTTATGGCTATGTCATTCGTCTCAGTGTCGCCAAACCCGGCATTACGCAAAAGGAATTATCCGAGAAGCTGTATATTACCCCTTCTACCTTAACCCGCTTTATTGATAAGCTTGAAGCCAAACAGCTTGTCGAGCGCAAGGTGCAAGGGAAAACCGTTCTGGTCTATCCGACGGATAAAGGCCGCGAGCTGGAGCCAGCGATTCGTGCCGCTTCCAAAAAGCTGCTTGAATCGTACCAAGCGATTCTTGGCAATGAAGCTGCGGCGCAGCTGACGCTATCTCTGGAAACAACAAGCGAACAGCTGGAGAAATAACGGCCCGTAACTGCAATAAGTCATACTTTTGCAACTCGAAATGGGTTTAAATCAAAGCTTCTGCCATAGTTCCTTTATCCGAATTATTTATGTTCATACGTTTGTATGTACAAACAAATTAAGTAGAGGTGCGACATGAATCAGGTAAAGAGCAAGTTTTATTACGGGTGGATAATCGTTCTGCTCACCTTCGTTACCCTGCTGGTATCGGCAGGCATTCGTTCCATGCCAAGCGTACTGATGATCCCTTTCCAGGACGAATTCGGCTGGAGCCGGGGAGAAATCTCCAGCGTAGCATCCATCGGCATTTTACTATACGGTCTGGTTGGTCCGTTCTCCGCTGCCCTGTTACTGCGCTTCGGCATCCGTAAGGTCGTGCTTATCGCTCTAGCGGTATTGGCCGCAAGCCTTGCCGTTACGCCATTCATTACAGCGTTATGGCAGTTCGATCTGCTGTGGGGCCTCGTCTCCGGTCTTGCAACCGGCATGATGGCCAACGTGCTTGGCGTTACCGTCAGCAACCTGTGGTTTGTGAAGCGAAAAGGGCTGGTTGTCGGTATGCTGACGGCAAGCGCCGCCGCCGGACAGCTGTTGTTCCTGCCGCTGCTTGCCAAAATGACCTCCGATTATGGCTGGCGCTCCGCGATGTATACGGCAGTTGCTGGTATTGTAACGGTGTTTGTGCTGGTTGCCATCTGGATGAAAAATCATCCTTCCGATGTGGGTGCCGCTCCTTACGGTACGGATGAAATCGTTAAGCCTACGCCGTTCCGCGGCAATCTGTTCCTGTCTCCTATCCAGAATCTTGGCTATGCGATGAAAAACAAAACGTTCTGGCTGCTCGCCGGCACTTTCTTTTTCTGCGGCTTCTCTACAAACGGCCTGATCGGCACCCATCTGATTGCCGCCTGCGGGGATCACGGGATGGTAGAGGTTGCCGCTGCGGGTCTGCTCGCGATGATGGGGATCTTTGACCTCTTTGGCACCACGATCTCCGGCTGGTTGTCCGACCGTTTCGACAGTCGCTGGCTGCTGTTCTGGTATTACGGTCTGAGGGGGCTGTCGCTGTTGTTCCTTCCTTACGCGCTTGACGCCACTCCGGCTATGCTTGTCATTTTCTCCGTATTCTATGGCCTGGACTGGATTGCGACCGTACCGCCTACCGCCAAGCTCGCCGGCGAAACCTTCGGCAAAGAAAAGTCCGGCATGATCTTCGGCTGGATCGTGGTAGCTCACCAGATCGGCGCTTCAACCGCCGCGTACGGCGCAGGCGTTATGCGCGACTGGCTTGGCAGCTACACGCAGGCTTTTGTTATCGCTGGCTTCACTTGTTTCTTCGCTTCCCTGATGGCAATCCGGGTAAAACGGCATCTGGCGGAGCGCAAAGACATGACGCTTCAGGCTTAATGCTGTAAAAAACCTCGGGCAGCTCCTTGAATAAGGAGTGTCCGAGGTTTTTGATCCTTCAGCTGCATCTCCCGAGTGGCGACCTCATGGAACTGGTTCTCCAGCCCAATTAGCTGCTCAAGCAGCTCCTTTGCTTTCGGAAGCTTTACGATGGCGCTTAGCTCCTTGCTCAGCTGAAGGAAGCTTTCATGGGCAGCATTGAAATTTTGCGAGGAGGAATCATCCTTCAGAATCAAATACCCCCTTGCGCTAAGCTGCTCTTTTTTGATCGCTGCGTTTAGCTCCTGAATCAGGATCAGCTTCTTCGCCTTGTCATCAATCAGCTTGCCATAGGCGCGGTCAACCGTCGTAATTTTGGAGTAGCCGATAAATACGATTGCGGCCAAAACGATAAGCACAGCCAAAAATCCCATAAATAATTTCCTGCTTACGGTTACCTTCATAACTACACCTCTTATCGGTAATTGGATACATGCACGGCTGCGGATTTTATAAAAGTTAACGAATTTTCGTTTTATTCCACCACTTCCATAAATTAACTGCATTAACAGTCCTTATTTTAGGAGATTTGGCCTATCTTGATCTAGTACAAAATTTGGGGTTGCCACATTTTTGAAGGATAAAGAAAGAGAATGTACCACATGGTACATTCTCCCGTTCAAGCTTTATCGTGTTATTTCAGAAACTTCACCAAGTCCAGCTTAACCTCTTCTACCCATACATCCGTAATTTCAGCATCTCTGAAGTATTTCCAGGCTTCATAATATACCTTTGTCATATAGACGGATACATCATATCGTCCCATAGGGAATGTGACCTTATAACCTTCAAAAAACTCTCCCGTGATCCCATCTTCAGTCATAGTTAATCTCTCCCCTAGCCCTAGATCATACCTCTACATCATATCTAATTCTAGGAGATTATGTGATTCCAGTCTAGCAGTAATTTTACATTTCATGAAAGCTTTGGTTTAGTGGTCAAGCTATTCAAATAATCCGGCCACGATGAACCGGGAACCGGCGGGCAGCTGCGGTCTGACGGCCAAATATAGACCCAGCCCTCGAGCTCTGGATTCCTGGCATCCTGGACCCAAACCCGCTCGTAGTCATTGCTCTCCTCGATCCCGTAAAACTCCTCCAGCTCGTCGAGCACAGCTAGTCCGGCACGGTCGATCGTAAGCCATAAGCCTTCGATTACCGCACCGTTCGTTCTGGCCGACTGATCCCTGACCGCAGCCGGATAAGCCCCAACGTCCACCAGCCTGCCCGAAATCATGCCGCTCCTGCTGTCTATAAGAAAAGGTGCTATGACAAAATGGTTGATCAAACCCGGGAGTAAGGAGCCATATACAAACACGGTAAGCCTGTCGCGTACAAACATATCTTACGCCTTGCCCGGCGCCCGGAGAGTAATCCCCTCTTGGATCAACGCCTCCCGAATGCGGGAAGCAAACAGAGCCGCGTGGGAACCGTCGCCATGCAGGCAAATCGTGTCGGCTTGCACGTTTACCGGAGCGCCTTCCGGCGTAAAAGCAATGCCCTTCGCTGCCATCGCTACCGCTTGGGCTGCCGCTTGATCCGCATCATGCAGAACGGCTCCTTGCTTGCCGCGGGGAGCGAGACTTCCGTCCGGCTCGTAAGCCCGGTCCGCGAATACCTCGGATGCGGAAGGCAGTCCGTATTGCTTGGCCGCATCCAGCAGCAAGCTGCCGGATTGACCGTAAATAATAAGGCGGTCATCAACAGCCAAGGCCGCTTTGACAATCGCCTCAGAGATCGCTTTATCGCGATTAGCCATATGATAAAGGGCTCCATGCGGTTTCAGGTGAGCCATTTCCCCGCCTACTGCCCGAACAAAAGCCTGCAATGCGCCAACCTGGTATAAAACAAAATCATACACCTCGGCTGCGGTTACCTGCATCTCCCGGCGGCCAAAGCCAAGCCGGTCGGGCAGGCCGGGATGGGCGCCAATTGCGGCGCCCGCGGACAAAGCCTGCTTCACGGCCGCATGCATCGTGTGGGGATCGCCGGCATGAAAGCCGCAGGCGATATTCACGCTTGTTATATAGGGAAGAAGCTCGGCATCTTGCCCGAAGGAATAGCTGCCGTAGCCTTCTCCGAAATCGCAATTGAGATCTACCGCGCGATTGTCCGTATCAATGTTTACCATGCTGGTGCTCCTTTCTTTTAAGGCTGACGGCTGCGGATCGCGGAGGCCAGATAGCGGATATCCTGCTCGCGCTGGCGATCCAGCCGCTGCGCTTCGTCCAGGGTAACAGGCTGGAACCGGATCGTATCGCCCGGTTTCGCCTGGGCCAGGAGCGGCATGTCGACCGTCGCGACATGCGCGATTTTGGGGTAGCCGCCGGTTGTCTGGCAGTCGGCGGCCAGAATGATCGGCCCGCCGCCGGGCGGTACCTGGACGGCGCCGGGCGTTACCCCGTGCGAGAGCAGCTCCGCACGGGACTCTCTTGCCAGCGGGGTGCCGATCAGGCGGCACCCCATGCGGTCCGAGGCGGGAGCGATGGCATACCGCTCCCGGAAGAACGCTTCACGGGCAGCTGCGCTGAACTGCCCGTGCTCGCTCCCCGGCATCGCGCGAAGCACGATGCCGGTTTCGTCGCCGCCGTAGGCTCCCGGCGGCGCGAACCATGGCGCGGCCGCCCACGGCAGGCGGCGGCCCGCGCCTTCCGGCGCTTTCGCGGCGGAGGCTTCGCCCTGCCGCGAAAGCGCCGCTGCCCATGCGGCTGCCCACCGGGACGGGGCAGCTGCGCCATGCGCCGCGCCGCAGGGCAAGGCGTCGCCGGCGGCAAGGCGCCGCCCGGCGAGCCCGCCCAGCGCGGCGCGCGTATCCGTGCTGCGGCTGCCAAGCTCGCGCGGCACGCCGAAGCCCCCCGCTGCCGCCACGTAGGCGCGGCAGCCGCTTACGGCGCGGCCAAAGCGAAGCACCGCGCCGCGCGGAACAAAGACCGGCCTCCACATCGGCAGCTCTTCCCCGTCTATGGTTGGCTCCAGATAGGCGCCGCAAACGGAAATGAGAAGATCCGTATCCACCCTCAGCTCCGGCCCGACAAGCGTTACCTCAAGTCCCGCTTCCCCTTCCTCATTGCCCACTAGAAGATTGGCCATCCGCAGCGCATACCGGTCCATCGCCCCTCCGGCCGCAATGCCCGAAGAACGGTAGCCCTCCCTGCCCAAATCCTGAATCGTGGTCGAGAGGCCGGGTTTCAATACCTTTAATCCACTGAAGCTCTCTGCTTCGCTTTTTATCGCGGTAATCCCGGTTATGCTTTGATCCGTCATTAGCGGAAGTCACCTCCGGAAACGGGAATAAATCGGACGCGGTCGCCTGCCCGAAGCAGCACAGGCTCGCTGCGCTCCTTGTCAAACATTTGGATCGGCGTGTAGCCGACGATCTGCCATCCCCCGGGCGAAGCAAGCGGATAAATCCCGGTTTGCTTTCCCGCAATTCCCACAGACCCTGCCGGGACAATAGCACGCGGCACGGCCTTTCGCGGCTGCTCCAGGTTATCCGGAAGCCCGCTCATATACGGAAAGCCCGGCATAAACCCAATCATCGCCACGGTATACTCCACCCTCGAATGCTCCTCGACGAACTCCGCCGCCGTCAGCCCCGAACGTTCGGCCGACTCTTCCAGATCCGGACCGTATTGGCCTCCGTAATACACGGGAAGATCGAATCTGCGGCCTTTTCCTCCTCGATCCGAGGCTGCTCTTCCATTCTCGATCAAATCGCGCAGCTTCCGTTCCGCAAGCTGATACGGCAGCAGAACGGCAGCCTCCGGCCCTTGTTCAATCTCCCGCCACAGCTTGGCAGGGTCATACAGGACGGTAACCGTCTCGTAAGCCGGTACAATATCAATCACCCACGCTTCGGCTTGCTGCTTCAATGTCCATGCAAGATCGGCCATCTGCTTCCAGCCGTCCGCTCCCTGCGTATCCTGTCGGAGGACAAGCGCGCGGTCGCCAAGCGGCGTTACGTGAACAGACATGATCAGCACCTCCGGATCTGCTCTTTTTCCCCATTGTAAAAGAAATCCGCGATACCTACCATCCTATAGTCACAAAAAAAGAGCTGCCCGTTTATCCGGACAACTCTTGTTTTTACAACCAGGACAACCACTATCCCGTCCAAACGGTCCGTTAGGGGCTTTATCCTTTACCTATTGAACATACCGGTTAATGACTTCAACCAACAGATCATTTAACAGCTTTGTCTCGTATTCGCCTACCGCCGGTTCCAGATGATCGCTGCCGATGCCGCTGTCGTCGGTCAGGAACAAATAGGTGCCTCCGGTTGCAACCGCTGCAAACCTGAGCAAATATTCCGTATCCACATCAACGCCGCTTGAGGCAACCGGAATAATGCGAATCCCTGCCTTAGCCGCTTCCGCCAATACGCTATGCATTTCCTGCATAATCTGGGTTTCATGATGAGGCGGCGCGTCCAGCACAAGGAACAGAAGCCTTGCCCGCGCGTTCTCGCTCCATTTATGATCGCTGACCGCATTGCGCAATGCCTGCTCCACCGCTTCCGGATAATCCCCGCCGCCCTGCGCTTTTTGCATAGCAATAAGCTTTACCGCCTGATCGATATTGGCTGTAAAAGGATTTGCCTTCACCACGTAATCATCATGAATATCCCGGTAAAAATTCGTGCTCATCCGGATGTCCAGCTGATTGGCATGCTTCTCGCCCACTCGGGTGATCACATCCTTCAGCTCGGCTTCCAAATAATCCATCTCATCCTGCATGGAGCCGGTCGTATCCATCACGAACATGACGTCTACCTGATTAGATTCCGGCAGCTCCCCGTCCAGATCTACCTTCAAGGCTCCCTGACCGGGCACCTCGATGTTCGATACCTTTTTCTTCTGCTGGTCGGCCATTACCTCAACCGAATAACGCGTTCTCTGATAAGGCTGCTCGTTATCCTGGAACAATCCCGCAAATACGTATGCCTTGCCCTCTGCATTTGTCTTGGCATCCCAGACCGTCTGATTCTGCTGACCGATCAGCCTTACCCTTGCATCGGACACGGCACGGCCGTCAGAGGTCACCGATACTTCCAGCCGATTAAAATATTCAAAGCCCCAATGCGCGGAGCTGTCGCTGCCTTCATAACTATTAAGCAAATTATTGAACCGGTCCCATGCGGCAAGATCATCCCACTCGCCGGCAGTCAGTTGACCTGCCTGAATAGGCGCGTCGGTCCGTCCTTGTCGGCGTACCTCTTCCCGGTGGGATTCAGGTTCTTCAGCCCTATTCTCAACCCGGTTCCCCCGGTCATCCGCTGAAGATTCGGCTTTACTGCTATCCGTCCCGCGATCCGGAGCCGCCCGGTCGGCTGCGTTATCGTTCCGGCTTGACGAACAGCCGGCCAGAATAAGCAACATAACGAGCATTGAAACGATCATGGACATGAGCTTGTTTTTTGTTTGGTTTTTAATCATTTTCCATAACCCCCTTTATTTTCTAAATAGACGTTGGGAACAGGGGGATTGTTGCATTAACCGGCAATCAACATTACAATCAGAAGCAGGCATCCCGGCTGAAGATCGGGCCGTTTTATGCCAGTTCATGGAGGGCTGCAATAATGGAAATTATTCAACTTAAGAACATTGAGATTGTATACCGGCAGCAGATGAAGGAGCTTCTGTTCCGATCCGCTGAGCTTGTGCTAGTGTCGGATTACGGATCAAAGCTATGGTATGTGGATGTTAACGGAGTAAAAGATACCGAACTGCTTCAATGGTTTGGACAAAGCGAGGATATCCGGGTCGAATTATACGCAACGGCAACCGACGGACGAGCCTTTAACGGGACCGCCTATTTGCACCCGAACGAGCCGCATCAGGCCGCTGCCATCCGGGGCGACGGCGAGCTGCGCCAATCCTAGCCTCTTGTACATAGGGAAGGAGAAAGAGAACAACATGACAATTACTTCAAGATTGGTTGCCAATGAACAAGATCTGAAGGCGGTTTACGACATCCGCAAAAAAGTTTTTGTGGACGAGCAAGGCGTGCCGGCCGAGAACGAATACGATGAATTCGAAGAATCGTCCAAGCATGTCTTGGTCCTTTACAACAATGAGCCCGTAGCCGCTGGCCGCGTAAGGGTAGTTGACGGCGCAGCAAAGCTGCAGCGCATTTGCGTCCTTGCCTCCCACCGCAAATACGGACTCGGCCGCGCCGTTGTGGAAGCACTTGAGTCGGTTGCCCGCGAAGACGGACTCAAGGAAGCAAAGCTTAACGGCCAGACGCATGCGGAAGCCTTCTACTCCAAGCTGGGCTACCACACTGTCTCCGACGTATTCCTGGAAGAGGGCATCCCTCACGTAACCATGAAAAAGAAACTTTAAGGTCCCTGTTGCACCAGAAAGGAGCTGCCCTAACCGGCAGCTCCTTTCTTCGTTGTCTTTCCACGCCTTTCTATCCCTTTGAATCTATGCCTGTCCCTTACTTCGTTTGTCCATCAGTGCTTGACTAGTTATGCTTCCCCTTCAATTACCTTTCCACTGCCCTTTCATCTGCCATATCGGAGCCGAACCTCGGCACTAACAATAAGTAGGTTATGATTTTTCTTGCAGCATCCTGCAGTCGCCAATTATTTATCACTTTTCGTAAGGCATGTGCTCACACGCCTTTCCCGGCCCGCGCCTGGAATCCACCAGGCGCCTCCACTTCCCCACCACAAAGGGGCTGCCTATTTTAAGGCAGCCCCTTTGTGGGCAGAGTGCGAAGGTTGGGAAGCACGCGGAGTGGGCGAAGAGAGGGTATTGTATCTCCTGGAAGAGCGGAGCGCCTGCCTTTGTTCCTCTGAATACTCATCAGATGAATAAGTTCAATATTCAGAGGAACAACAGCAACAACGAATTGTTGTAGGGTGAATTACTACTATTGCAATTCGGTGAGCTGGAAGGAGATACAATACCCGACCTGAGCAACACGCAGCGCAGCATGATCCAACCTGAGCATGCAGTCATCCCTAAAAAACAAAGGCTGCCTTAAACCAAGGCAGCCCCACCATTATTTGCTATGAGCAACTTCCGGAGTCGTCAAACGATCGTAGAAGTCAACGCATTTATCTTTGTCTTCGGAATCACGAAGCGCCATCGCCGAGCGCGGATGCTCATCCAGCATGCCTGTGATCATGTAAGGGATAATGTAGCCCCACTCTTCCTTCTCGCGGAGAGGAATCATGTATTTCTCGATCATGTCGAGAACCGGACGCACGTTGTATTTCGCGTTTTGCAGGTTAGCGACAAGCAGCTCCGTGTTGCAGTTGCCTGCAGCGCGGCCCATGCCGTATACGGAAGCATCAAGCAGCTCTACGCCTTTTTCCGCGGCAAGCAGCGTGTTTGCGAAAGCAAGCTGCATGTTGTTATGCGTATGAATACCAAGGCGTTTGTTAGGCAGATGATGCTGGAATTTCTCAATCAGGTAGCTGTAATCGTTAGGCTTCAGGCTGCCGTACGAGTCTACGATGTAGACAACGTCCACTACGCTTTCCTTGATCAGTTCAAAGGCATCGATCAGCTGATTCTCCATCACGTTGGAGAGTGCCATGATGTTAAGAGTAGTTTCGTATCCTCGTTCATGGAACAGTTGAACCAATTGCAGAGCCTTATCTACATCCTGGATGTAGCAGGCTACGCGGATGAGGTCAAGAAGGCTCTCGCTGCGCGGCAGAATGTCATTCTCGTCTACGCGGCCGATATCGACAAGAGCAGACAGCTTGGTATTGCCTTTATTAGGGATGACTTGCTTCAGGAAGTTGTCATCCAGGAAACGCCAAGGACCAGCCGAATCTGCGCCTTTCAGCAGCTTTGGCGAGTTTTTGTAGCCGATTTCCATATAGTCTACGCCGGCTTCGTTCAATGTATTATAGAGATGTTGAACGAATTCAACGCTGAAATCCCAGTTGTTCACAAGTCCGCCGTCGCGGATCGTACAATCGACAATTTTACAATGGCTAGTTTTCGAGTTCATGTCCTACTCCTTCTGGTTCGTTTATGTTACATCCAATCATACTTGAAATAGATGCGGAACGCAAAATAATTTTGTCGTTTTTTGGATGCGCTCTAGGCTTCCTTCAACAGGTTTAAAGCCGTCAGGCGGTAGTTTTTCTGGAATTTCTTCACCTCTGGCAGCAGCTGCGTACCAGCAGGCCCGCGCATCATGCCGACATCATCCGACTTCGCCAATATCTCCAAAAACCGGTTCGCCATAATGCCGGTAACGGTATCCGGATTTTCAGCCGCCACTTTCTTATAACTTGCTTTCACTTCCGGTATTATCTTCAAATGGTTTGAATCGAAAATTGGCGTATTCGAAAGTCCGTTTATATACATTCTCAAATAAGTATCCAGATAGATACTCTCAACCTCCGTGTATTCCGGGGAATCCGCATATTGCTTCAGAAAGGTCTCGGCCATCACCGCTCTGCTCGCTAATTCGTTCCACGAAATAACAAGCCCGGCATCCATGGCAGCCGGTTCGTCGGATTCCGCGGCTTTCAAAGCGATATAGCTGTTTAACGGCTTGGACAGATACATGCTGTATTTCTGCTGGTTGCTATAGTCTACAATCGGATAGATGGTGCCTTCTACCCATACCAGCTTGTAACCGCCGGACAGCTTGGTCACCACAAGCTGCCTGACCGCTTCGTCGGTAATGGACGCCGCGTTCGCCGAGGTGATCGGCCAGTCCATTTCCGTCAGCACATTTTGAACATTATCGCCAAAAAAAGCTTCCTGGGAGGTCGGCAGATCCTTCGCGTAAAAGGCGTAAAGCTCCCTAACCATCTGGTCCGCATTATTCTGCCCCGCTTTGTTCAAATTCTCGTTCAGAAAGGATACGATATCGGAAGCTTCCTTCGCCGTGCTGACCACCGTCTTGAATTTATGTATGAGAGCATCCTGCTCAGAGCTTTTCTCAACGGCTTCCGTGGTTGCAGGTTGCTTGACAGCCCGGTCAGCCCGGGCGGCATTATCATTTGGTTCCCCTTTGCTGCACCCCATTAATCCGAACACGATGCAGACGGTAAATAGTCTATATAAGAATTGTTTTAGACGAGAGTTCATTTACACCCAACCTTCCGTTCCATATAGTGTATGCCAGATTGAGCATATCCATTAGACGACAGGATAGATCGATTGGTTTCGGTCATTGCGCAAAAAAAACAGGCCGAATGCTCGGCCTGTTCCTTATTTTACCGCCAGCTCCCGCTCGAAATGACCGGAACGGGCAACCTTGGTGGATAAATACTTCTCATTATGAACGGATGCCTCTCCCCATAACGGCACGCGGGAGGTGATATTCATCCCCGCGTCGCGAAGGGCTTCCACCTTGCGCGGATTGTTCGTAATGATGGATACCGGCGCTTGGCGAAGAAGCTTCAATACGTCAATAGCTTCGCTGTAGTCACGAGCGTCCTCGGCAAAACCAAGCTCAAGATTGGCATCTACCGTATCAAGGCCTTCCTCTTGGAGCAGGTAAGCCATCGCTTTGCTGAATAGTCCGATACCGCGTCCCTCATGGTTGGCCAGATAGAACAATGCGCCTGCTCCGTGGGCCATAATCATCCGCATCGACTGCTTCAGCTGGAAGCCGCAGTCGCAGCGCTGGCTGCCGAAGATATCGCCGGTATGACAGATGCTGTGCATGCGAATAAGCACTTCCTCCTCATGCTCGAAGTCGCCGTATACCAGAACGCTCGACTGCTGAAAGTCCGCATAATGAACTTGATTAAGCTCCGTAATCAGCTCTTCCACGGATTCGCTCTTCCCGATATCGCGGCGGAGCCAGCTGTACCATTGGAATGTTACGGTTTCTCCGTCCAGCTCGACGGGAAGCTTGATTGGACCTACGACATGGATCGCATGATCGCCTTTGTCGATGGTTTTAATTTTATTTTTTAATATCGATAAGATATGTTCATTAGACATGTTTACCGCACCTTCTTTTTAGCTGAATAATAAACCACGAATAATTGACCAAATTCTTGCAGTAGATACCAGTATATTGAGAATGAAGCCATAGCGCAACAGGCTGCTGGTCCATCCTCGCATTCGCCCATGTAGGCTGGAATAGGGATATCTTCATCAGAATTCCTCGTTACTAATAGTAACTAATTATAATTTCATAATGAAGTGACGTCAAGTTACAAGCCTAACAAAAGTTTGCTTGTATTCATTTAACAATGTGACTATAATGGAATGGAAATGAACCAGAGGTGATCGTTATGGAGCAATCTGACCTTTGTCCGCGCGTGCAGAAAGGGATGGATCTCATTGGAAAACGTTGGATCGGCCTAATTATTTATCAGCTGTTAGCTGGCCCGCAGCGTTTCTGCGCTGTTCAAGCCGCGCTTCCGATCAGCGGCAGGCTGTTATCCGAACGTTTCAAGGATTTGGAGACTGAAGGAATCGTTACCCGCGTTGTTTATCCGGAAATTCCTGTCCGCATCGAATATTCCCTAACGGAAAAGGGCCGTGCACTAGAGCCTGTTGTAAGGGAAATCGAGAAGTGGTCACGGGAGTGGATAAGCCTGGAGGAACAGGCGGCGACCCTTTCTGAATAAATGTAGTTTTGGTAAAGGCTTGTCTTTTCCGATACGGAAAAGGCGGGCTTTTTTTCTTCTATAAGAATTGCCGCCCTCTAATTATAGAACGCATGTTCGCAACTTTCAATAGAATTTACAAATTCTTTTTCTTAACCTCAATTATCTTCCGGAAGCATAGGCAGCAGCCTGGCATCCTTCGTAAACCATAAGCGGTAACTGATCAAGCTGAGCACCATTGCGGTCATTGCCGCGGAGGAGGCCAGCACGAACATAATGAGAATCTGATAACGGACCGCTTCAATCGGATCCGCTCCCGCCACAATCATCCCTGTCATCATGCCGGGAAGCTGCACCAGGCCAACCGTCTTCATGCCGTCTAACGTCGGAATCATGCTGGCTCTGACAGAGCGGCGCAAGGAACCGTGGACCGCCTGCTTTTCCGTTGCCCCCAGGGCAAGAAGCATCTCCATCTCGCCCCTGGCCGTCTCCATCTCCCTCTTCATCTGGTTCAAGAGCAAGCCGCATACGATCATCGAGCTTCCAATAATAATACCGCTGACAGGTATGATATATTGCGGCGTTGGATCTATAATGCCTAGGCCAAGCAAAATCGCCATCGTGACCCCTTCCGTGCAGGCCAGTGCTATAGCAATCCGGCTGCGGATCCCCCGGACGTGCTTCGCCTTGGCT
Organism: Paenibacillus sp. ATY16; assembly: GCF_003399985.2. NCBI lineage: Bacteria > Bacillati > Bacillota > Bacilli > Caryophanales > Paenibacillaceae > Paenibacillus > Paenibacillus sp. ATY16. The sequence continues at coordinate 211,060 of NZ_NMOK02000022.1, forward strand.
CCCGCATTCCATGCGGCAACCATAATCATGCATAAAATAATAATAATGATGAAAGCCGGATGGCTTGTTTCGAAAACGAAATGAAGAACGTAGCCGATAAACAGCAGTTGAACCGCCGACCGGATCGTGCCGATCAGAATTTCCTTCTCCAGCCCAAGCTTCTGTTTCATGGAGATTAAGGCCGCAACCGCAACAAAACATACGGTGCATAGGAGGGCAATATTATTCATTGCTTCTCCCCCCTGTTTCCTGCAAGCTGCGTATAAACAAGCCCGCCTGTTCCGTAGCCGGATTTTCGAAAAACATCTCTGTAGCGCTCCTCTCAAGCAACCTTCCTTCGGCCATAAACCAGACTTGATTGCTGATCAAGCGTGCCTGATCCAGATCATGCGTAATCCACAGGTATGCTCTCTCCAATCCATTGGCCTGTCCAGCCGCCCAATCCATAAGAAGCTTCTCGACGGCTCTCTTGCTTGCCGGATCTAACGAAGACGTAATTTCATCAAGCAGCAGCAGCTCGGGATGAAGCAGCAGGGAACGGACAAGCGCAAGCCGCTGCTGCTCGCCGCCGGAGAGATCCGAAGCCTGCTTGTCCCAATCCATCCGCCCTAGGCCAACAGCCTCCATATAGCTGCGGGCCAGCTCTTCTTCGAAAGGCTTATTATGCAGCTCGCTGACCGTACGGAGATTGTGAGCAACCGTGCCGCTTCGCATAACCGGCTTCTGCGCCACATAGGTAACCTTTTTGCGCCAGTTTTGCGGCTTGCATTCGGCGGACGTCTGCCCATCCAAATGAATGTCGCCCTTATCGAAAGGCTCGAGCAGCGAAAAAATACGGAGCAGCGTGCTTTTCCCTTGGCCGGAGCCTCCCAGCAGAACAATCCGGTCTTCCGGCCGGATCTCTGCCGTAACGCCGCTGAACAGCCACTCATTACGGTTATCGAACTTGGATTTTGCCATTTCATTTACCTGCAATACGGTCACTAATTTATCCTCCAATACGGCCCTCATTAAAAGAAGGAAAGGATGATGCCGACGATAAAGCCGCACACCGCGCCGTTCACCCTAATCCACTGCAGGTCCTTACCGATCTTCTGCTCCAGCATTTGAACGAGCGCCTGATCATCCATTTGGTTGACGTTATCCCGCACCAGCACGCCAATCCGGTAATGGTTCTTCTCGATCCAGCTGACCAAATAAGCCAGAATAGACTGTTCCCAGCGATGGATTAACTCTTCTCTGCTCTTCGCCTGCTCGACCAGGAAGCGGAAGGCTTTGACGAGAATGCGTCCCCCGTTCAGGCATTCCTCCTCCAGCTTATCGAGCAGCAGTTGACGGAGCTCTTCCAGACGAAGATGGATAAACCGTTCCACTCCAACGCTCTCCGCGCCGGACTCCAGTCCAGCCTTCATGCGGGTCATCAGCTCTTCATTGGAAGACAAGGCCAAAGCATGCTTCTTCAATTCATCCAGCAGCTTCTGCCTGTTCGGATTGCCCGGCGTGCCAAGCTCCTTGATACTCGAGAGCAGCATGCCCTGAATGATCGGTCCCAGCTTCTCCGGACTCATAAAGCCAACAAAGGCTTGCACGGCGAAGCCCATAAAGCCGCCTACCTGCAATTCTTCCATCTTGCTATGCGCCAGTCTTCCGAAGAATTGCTCGGTTTCCCGCTTCTTCACCCATTCCTGTCCTTGCGCAAGAACGAAATCCAATGCTTTCTCGTCCCAGCCTTCATAGACGAATTTGTCCGTCAGCTTGTCTACGATCGGAACGATATCCTGCTTGCGGATATAATCCACGGCAAGCTCCTGAATTTTGGCGCTCAGCTTCTCGAGCGGAACCTCTTCAAGCGAGGACTGGGCGAACCGCAGAATGCCAACCCTCAATTTACGCTTGCCGATCAGTCCCGTAATGCCCGATGCCAATCCTCTGAACAGCTTCAGCTCCTTCAGCTTTTTGCTGATGCTTTCCTTGTTCAGCAGCTCGTTTTCCATCGCCGATATGAGAGAATTGACGATTTTGTCCCTGTTCTTCAGCAGCAGGGACGTATGCGGAATCGGAATGCCGAACGGATGACGGAACAAAGCCGTAACCGCAAACCAATCCGCAATTCCCCCGACAAGACCGGCTTCAAAGCCGCTCTCGAGGAGCCGCGTCCACCAATTGTCCGGCAGCCACAACCTGGTTACGATAAAGCCGATAAACATAATGGCCAATGACAAACTCGCAATGTATCTTGATTTCATAGTAGCTGTAGTCCTCCTGTACCGTTTGCTTTATACTAATTATACCAGATAACGTCGGGAACTTAGAATTTTCGCATAAGTCCTAGGCTTTCCATGAAAGGTGATACACGGCTTGAAGAAATCCACGCTAACCAAAATCAGTCCTCCGCAAATCCTGACCGCAGGCTTTATTGTTATTATTCTGATCGGCTCTATTCTTCTTTCGTTGCCCTACGCTTCGGAAGACGGCATGCATACGCCTTTTAACGATGCCTTCTTTACCGCCACAACGGCGGCCTGCGTAACCGGTCTTGTCGTTGTCGATACCGGGACCCATTTCTCTGCCTTCGGCGAGCTTGTCATCCTGATGCTGATGCAGGTCGGCGGACTTGGCTTTATGACGATGGCCACCTTATTCGCTCTCGCCTTCCGCAAACGGATCTCGCTCCGGGAACGGCTGTGGCTGCAGGAATCGATGAGCCATACCTCGCTTGAAGGGATTGTCCGTTTTATCCGCCGCGTCTTGATCTACGCGTTTACGATTGAATTTGCCGGTGCCCTGCTCCTTACCTTGCGCTGGTCGGCTATGATGCCGTTTGACAAAGCCTTATATTACGGCGTCTTCCATAGCGTATCCATGTTCACGAATGCAGGCCTCGATATAATGGGACCGATTCATGGTCCTTTTAACAGCTTTACCAATCATGTCGACGATCCGATTATCAACGCGGTCCTGATGCTGCTTATTTTTCTTGGCGGGATCGGCTTTATCGTTCTGGCCGAAGTGATTGACTATCCGAAGATACGCAAGCTGTCGTTACACTCCAAGGTTGTGCTGTATACGTCCGGCCTCTTGTTCTTGGGAGGAGCGGTTCTCCTCTTTATATTCGAATATACAAACACGCTGGAGCCTCTTAGCTTTGCGGGCAAGCTGTACAGCTCCTTGTTCCAGTCCATCTCGCCGCGGTCCGGCGGCGCGAATACGCTGAATATCGCCGATATGCGCAATGCGAGCCAATTCCTGCTTGTTATTCTGATGTTTATCGGGGCCTCCCCGGGATCCGCGGGCGGCGGCATTAAGGTCACGACTTTCGCCATTCTGATCGGAGCCGTTATTGCCATGATCCGCGGGAAAGAGGATGTCGTCTTCTTCAAGCGCCGTTTGGCAAAAGACCGGGTACACAAAGCCCTGACGATTACGGCCGTATCCGTTGCCACCATTGTCTTGTTTACGATGATTTTGTCCGCTACGGAGAAGACGGATTTCCTGACGGTGATGTTCGAGGTTACCTCCGCCTTCGGAACGACGGGCTTATCGATGGGGTTAACCCCGCATTTGACCGACATCGGGAAAATCTTAATCATTATCGTTATGTTTGTCGGAAGGATGGGGCCGCTCACCCTCGCTTATACCCTGGTTCCGAATCAGTCCAAAGAGCTTTACCGGCACCCGGAAGGAAAAATTACAATCGGATAAAGGAAACGTAAGGCCATCCCGCCTATGCGGGATGGCCTTTTCTCATGCTTAAAAGCAGGAAAAATATTCTTTTCGCAAATCGCTCGTCCCGATATTGAATTAATATACATTATGCTGTATATTAATTCACATCATGTTAGAGATGGAGGTTCGATCATTCATGCAATCGTTAACGAAAACAACCGACGCCTTGCTCGCATCCGCCAAGCAATCGCTCCTATATACGGCTAAACGTCCTGAAGTAGTCATGACCCGCGGGGAAGGCATGTATATGTGGGATACCGAAGACAAGGCTTATCTGGACTTTATTGGGGGTTGGGCGGTTACGAGTCTTGGACATTCCCCTGCCGTATTGCAGGAAGCTCTCGCTCATCAAAGCGGTCAACTCGTGCATGCAAGTCCGGGATTCTATAACAAGCCCATGATTGAGTTCGCGAACCTCCTTACGGAGATTTCGGGCTTTGACAAAGTTTTCTTCGCAAGCAGCGGCGCCGAGGCGAACGAAAGCGCGATTAAGCTTGCCCGGAAGCATGGCGCCCTTCATCTGAACGGCGCTTACGAGATTATTACGTTGACGAACAGCTTCCACGGCAGAACGCTGGCCACGATGTCGGCAACCGGCAAACCGGCGTTCGAGAATTTATTCGAGCCTAAGGTCCCAGGCTTCAAACATGTGCCGATTAATGACTTCGACGCCTGCTTTGCCGCGATCAGCGATAAAACCTGCGCGATTATGCTTGAGCTTGTACAAGGCGAAAGCGGCGTCCACTCGGTGGATGCTCCTTATTTGCAAGCCTTGCGCAAAGCCTGCGACATATACGACATTATGCTGATTTTCGACGAAGTACAGACCGGCCTCGGAAGAACCGGGAAGCTGTTTGCTTACGAGCATTACGGCGTGAAGCCGGACGTGATGACGCTCGCAAAAGGAATCGCCGGCGGATTCCCGCTTTCGGCGATGCTGACTACGGAGCAATACGATCTGTTCGAGCCGGGGGATCAAGGCGGCACCTATAGCGCGGCGCCGCTTGGCATGGCGGCCGGCCATGCGGTCGTGAGCGAAATCCTGCAGCGGGGACTAACGGATAATGCGGCAAAACAGGGGGCTTTTATTCAAGAGAAGCTGAACGGACTGGCTAACAATTATGCGGTCAGTCAAGTCCGCGGCAAAGGACTGCTGCTTGCTTTTGACGTACCCGAGGGAACTGCCCCAGCCCTTGCCGAACAGTGCATGAACAACGGTCTGCTTGTGAATGCACCAAATGCGCACACGATTCGCTTAATGCCGCCGCTTATCGTAACCGCCGAGGATGTAGAGAAGATGATTGGGATTCTTACGGGCGTACTGGAAACCTGCGGTCTGAAAAATGAGGCCGTTTATTCCTGAGATTTGAAAAACTTCCTAAGCTCGTCCGGGACCGCGCGGCTTTTGCGGGTGGATTGATCCATCGTTACGCTCGTAACCAAGGCATCGGCCCGGACTTCGCCGCGCTCGTCCTTAATCTCCTGCCTCAAAACGTAGCTGGAATTGCCTATTCGTTCAGGCTGGCAGGTGACCGTTAATTGGTCTCCTTGCCTGCACTCGCTTCTATAGTTTACGTTGATGTTTACGGTAACCGTTTGTATATTCATGCTGGCGAAGGCTTCATAAGGAAGCCCGCATAACTCGTACCATTCCTCTCGTCCCCATTCGAAATATTCCAGGTACTTTGCGTTGTTCACATGTCCGTTGACGTCAATTTCCGTAGAGCGAACAATGATAGGCAGCGACGATTTCATCTCATCCATTCTCCTTCTATATATTAATGTGGCTACTTATTAAAATAACACATGCCCTTAAGTTAGCAAAAAGCCCGCCATGCGGCGGGCTGCTGTCCTGCTATTCCTTATAACGGACTGACGTTATGTTCCGATAACGTGATCCCAAGCCTGCTCGATATCCCCGATCAGCGTTTGCGGATCCTCCAGACCGATGTACAGTCGGGCTACAGAAGGGTTATTACCCGCTGCATTGCGGCTTGCAGGCGTTTGCCCAACCGTCACCAGGCTTTCGAAGCCGCCCCAGCTGACTCCAATCCGAAAATAACGCAAGGCGTCCGCCCACTTCTTCAGCATTTCTGCCGGCAACTGAGTTTCGAAGGAAAATAGGCTGCCGTACCCGTCCAATTGCTTGCATGCGAGAGCGTGCTGCGGGTGCGAAGGCAGACCGGGGTGATTCACGCGGTTCACGAGCGGATGCTTCTCCATAAATTCCGCGATAATCAACCCGCTGCTATGATGTCTTTCCATCCTGAGAGGCAGCGTTCGCAGCCCCCGGATCATGAGGGAAGCCGTATGCGGAGTCATAACGCCCCCAAACAGCATATACCCTTTGTTTGCAATTTCATCGATCAGGTCCGCGCGGCCTGCCACGACGCCTCCCAGGCAATCGCTATGGCCGGAGAAATATTTGGTCATCGAGTGAAGCACGAGATCTATTCCCCAATTAAGCGGACGCTGGTAGCATGGCGTCGCCCAGCTGCTGTCAATCATCGTAAGAACACCCTCGCGTTTCGCAAGCGCCGCGACTCCCTCCAAGTCCTGCAGCTGGAACAAGCCCGATGTCGGGCTCTCCAGATAGATCAGTCGCGTATGCGGCTGTAACTGCTCTTCGAAGTCGGATAACAGACAGCCGTCGACATAAGTAACTTCGACCCGGTACCGTTCCGACAATTCGTCCAGGAACTGCCTCGTTGGTCCATAAGCTTGATTGACGCAGATGACATGGTCTCCTGATCTCAACAGCGCGTGCAAGGAGCCGGCTATGGCAGCCATCCCCGACGCGAAGCAGCGCGCCCGTTCAGCCTCTTCCAATTCCGCTATTTTGCCCTCCAAATATTGTACCGTCGGATTATTGCCCCGGGAATAGACGGTAGCAGCCAATACGTCCTGCATGGCATGATCGAATGATTCATGGTTTTCGAACGCAAACAGGCTATTTTGATAAATCGGCATCGTGACGGCGCCGTAATGCTTCGTATCCACTTCGTCATGCGCTACTTTGGTATGCAGTCCTTCATTCATTCGGTTTCTCTCCCTATGCATTCATTCCTTTGTTTGCGTCATTCCGCCGCTATGCCTCTAACCCTTCTCGGCGCCTTGCGTCAGCCCTTCCACGATATACCGCTGAGCGAACGCAAACAGAACGACGGTCGGAATGACGGACAATACGGTACCGGCGGACATGGAACCCCAATCCACGTCGAACTTCATGACGAAGGAGTTCATCGCCACGGGCAGCGTCTTCAAATTCTCATCGTCAATAAACATAACCGCCATAAACAGCTCGTTCCAATTTTGCACGAATGCGAAAATAAAGGTGGATGCAATTCCGGGCAGCATGACCGGTATAATGACCCGAATCAGAGCCGTCAGCCTGGAGCAGCCGTCAATCATCGCCGCTTCCTCCAGACTGCTGGGAATTCGCTGGAAGAACCCCCGAAGCATAATCGTGGAAAAAGGAATAAGCATAACCGTGTAGGCAAGAACCAAGGAAAACCGGTTATTGATCAGGTTCATGTCGGCCATCAGCAGATAGAGCGGCGCGAGCGAAATAAATCCGGGCAGCATTTGCGTCAAGAAAAAGGCCATCATAATTTGCTTATGCCCCCGGAACTGGAACCGGGCCATGACATAACCGCTTAACGTTGCAATGCAGATGACGATAAGTGCGGCAATTACCGAAATAAGCAGACTGTTTCCGATATAGACATGAAACTTTGAAACTTTAAAAATATTGGCATAGTTTTCGAAGGTAAATTTCTCCGGCCAATACCGAATCGGCAAAGAAAAAATCTCCTTGCGCGGCTTAAGCGAAGTGATCACGATCCAATAGAGCGGAAAAACCATAATGAGGAAAAAAATGGCAAGATAAAGCGACTTCAGGCCCGTCAACGCGCGTTGCTTCATCTAGAAGTCACCTGCCTTTTCCGATCTTGTAGCGAACAAATAGAACACGGTGTACAGCATAAGAATGATGATCATGATTACGCCAATCGCCGAGGCCATTCCGTAATCCCCGCCATAGATAATCTTATCCAGCATAAGCGAAGAAAGAATATGGGTCGTTCCGGCAGGTCCGCCGTTCGTAAGGCCGTAGATGATGGACGGATCGTTGAAGATCCAGATGGCCCGAAGCAAAGTCGTTGCGATAACCGTCGGCAGGATATAAGGAAACGTCACGTTAAAAAACTTGCGCAGCCCTCCGGCACCGTCCATTTCCGCCGCTTCGTACAGATCCGCGGGCACGGATTGCAGCGCGGCCAGCAGCATAATCGCGAAGAACGCGATGCCGTACCAGACGTTAGCGATGATAACCGACGTCATGGCCCATTTCGGATCGGAGAGGAAGCCGATGCGCGTATCAATAAGGCCCGTTCGCATTAACAGATCGTTAATGACGCCAATTTGCGAGTTGAACATCCACTTCCAGATCAGGCCGATTAGAAAACCGGACAAAGCCCAGGAATAGAAAACAAAGCCTTGATAGATCCCTCTTCCCCTGAATTTTTTTCGCAGCGTCAGAGCAAGCGACAAACCGATCAGGAATTGCAGCACAAGCGAGAAAAACACCCAATACCCGCTGTTCTCGAGCGCCGAAAGAAACTTCGCGTCCCGAAACGCGGTTCCGAAGTTTTGCAAGCCGATGAACTGAACGTTGGTCAGGTCAAAGAGCACGTAATTTTGAAACGCCATGACTACCCCTTGCAAAAAAGGATAGAACGTAAAAACCAGCAGCAATGCCAATGCAGGAAGCAAACTGAGTAATATGTACCTTCGCTGCTTGCTCATGCCATCTCACCTTCCCCCGCTAGTAAAATGCGGCAGGCGGTTCTCATGCCGCCCACCGCTATTTAAGGTCATTTTTTCAATTCAGCTTTCGCTTTCACCCAGTAATCGTCCCATTTCTTCAACGTATCTTCCACGCTCGTCTGTCCCAGCAGCATGCTCTGTCCGGATTCCATGGCTACCGTGCCCCATTGTCCATTCGCAGGATATTGGAAAGGCGGCTTGAAGTTAACGAACGTGTCCGGCTGATTCGTCATATCGAGCAGCGTCTTGTACGGTCCGCTTTGGAAAAATGCATCCTCGGTAGCGGAAGAGTGAATCGGCACGGTGCCGTGGCTCTTCGACAGCTTGGTATTCTCTTCAGGCGAGGACAAGAAGCTGATCAGCTTCCAGGCAGCTTCTTTGTTTTTCGAGTAGGAGGTAATTCCCCAACCCGCGCCGCCGGCGGAAATGAGCGCTTTGCCATTCGGGCCCTTCGGCATTGGAGCGGTTGCCCACGTGCCTTCCTCCATGCTATCGTTCAACGTCTGTATAACGTCCGGATCCTGCAACAGGAATGCCGTCACGCCGGACGTAAACGCTTGCACCTGTTCCTGGAAGCCCCAGTTGATAGAGTCGGGCGGCGAGCCTTCTTTATAGAGCTTCACGTATTGTTCGACCGCTTCCTTCGCTTCCGGAGACGAATAGATGGTGCCGCCGTCCTTCAGGAACATCGCGTCATCGATATTGATTTTTTCCGAATCGTAAGCCTGGATCATCGTATCCGGAACGGCGTTGGCGCCGGATCCTCCGCGGAACGAGAAGCCGAAGCGGTTTTTGGAAGGGTCGGTCAGCTTCACGGAAGCATCGATTAACTCCTGGTATGTAGCCGGAACGGAGATGCCCGCTTCCTTCAGCCAATCCGCGCGATAGAACAGCTGCCGCTGATAGAGTCCGTTTGCGATGAAATACAGCTTGTCGCCAACGGTAGCGACGGACTGGGCGACGGAGGTGACGGTTTTGAAGTCATCCCAATTTTTCGTATAGTCATTAAGCGGTTCCACGTAGCCGTTGTTTACGAATTCCGCCACGTTGAGATCGCGAACCTCAAGCACGTCAAGCTCTTGCTTCGCGTTAAGCATCGTTCTGATCTTGTTGTCCGCCTGATCGAACGGCGGCGAGATCAGTTCGACCTTAATGTTCGGATTCTGATCCATGAATGCCTTTATGCCTTCTTGAATGATGGCCGTGCGATTAGGGCTCGTCAAGCTTTCGATCATGCGCAGCGTAACAACCTTGTCTCCTCCACCGTCTCCATTCTTGGAGCCGGAAGAACTGCATGCCGTTACGGTCAAACTTAGTGCCACACCAATCATAGATACGGATAACAGTGATTTCTTCCAAGACATTTGTTGCATTGGAATCCCCCTTAAAATGAGTGAGTATCATACTGTATACCTGTCTGATAGGTTTAATATAAGTGAGCCATTTACAAGTTGTCAATATCTAAATTTTCTGTCAATATTCCCGTATAGTCTCCTCGATAATGTCCATCATTTGGCTAAATTCTTTCAACGCGTGCTTTGCATCGTGGTTTGCAATCCCGTCGAATAAGGTGCGGTGGAACGGGTAGGTATTGTCGAACAGTTCTTTAACCCCGAACGGGCCCGAAAAGAACTTCTTAATCAGCTCCGATATGGAGTCGTACACGCTATGAAGCAGCGGATTTCCTGCGGCGTCGTAAATATGCTGATGGAATTCGTAATCGATCGCCGACGTATCCAGACCTTTTTGCTTTCGTTCGTCGTATTCCGCGAGGCATGCTTTCATCTCCTCGATCTTGGCGTCCGTTATCCGTTTCGCGGCCAGCTCGACGGCTTTGCCTTCCAGCGCCCTTCTAACGTCAAGAATATCGAGCAGAAACGATTTTTCGTCGTCTATTTTTACTTTTCCGCTGTACCGGTAAGAGCCCGCATCGTTGACGTATATGCCTTTTCCGTTAATGACCTTTACGATTTCAATGGCTTCCAAATATCGCAGCGCTTCGCGCAGGGAGGACCGTCCTACACCAAACATCCGGACCAGCTCGTCAACGGACGGAAGCTTGTCCCCTTCGGTCAATTCCTTGTCTGCAATATATTTGATGATCTCCTCGGATACGAGTTCATGGGTGTGCTGCTTTTTAATTTTGCGAATCATCGTTCAACCGTCCTTTATACCTGTCAGATAGGTGAATATTATTTAAATATTTTAAGAATGTCAACTAGGCGTACGTTTCAGCTGGCTGAGAAGGCGAATGAGCAAGAAGGATTTAAAATTCGATTATGGCAAAATACAAATTTAACCGTTTTTGCCCTTGCGGGACACCGTCTTTCTATGCGTTAATATAGATGTCGGGCCGACGAAATGAACGGAAAGGAGGCTGAACGAAATGATTCAGATCCAGGAGGTGGCATTCGCGTAAGCGAATGTCCCATATAGGGGGAACCTACCCGGTTCCCCCATCAATTTTGAATATAATCGCAACGCAAAATACGAAAGGAGGAGGGTTAGCCATGTTTAACGCAAAACAAGCCAACGAAAGCCAATGGAACCAAATATCGAAGGAGGGCCTCGATGGGGCGTTACAAAAACGGAAAAGATGTGCTTCCCCCGACTCTGCTTAGGCAAATCCAGCAATATATTGATGGCGAATTGCTTTACATTCCGAAACAAAGCGAAGAGCGAGCCGGCTGGGGACAGCTGAGCGGCACCAAAGCGCGGATCAACGATCGCAATGGTGAGATCTACGCGGAATATTGCAAAGGGCGGTCAATCGCTGACCTTGAGCGGGTTTACTTTTTATCCGGGGACAGCTTACGAAAAATCATTTGCAAACAACAGCAGAATGCCCGCATAGGCAGCGGAAGCTGATGCGGTACTTATATAGCATGACCATAAAGATAGCCTGCCACCGGTAATTCGAGGGCAGGCTATTCGCCTATTTTAATGAATCCATCTATAGTTCATTTTGTTGTCGACAATAAGCGTATCGTCGACTAATTGAAGCCCCTCACCGAGCGGTTCATTAAATACCGTAACGGAGGTGGCATGATTCACCGGGCTATAGCGGCTAATCGTCAATTGCTCCGAGCTGTAATCGCGTGCCGCCCATATCAGCTGCGGCCCTTCCGGTTTCGACAGCAGTACGTAATTCCTGTCTTCATTGGCCTTCTCTTCCGCTGGCGACCAGAATAGCCCCTCATCACGGTCAACAAACAGAAGCGGTCCGGTTCGGTTGACCACCGCCATCGGCGACTTCAAATCCTCCAGCTTTTTCGCTGGCTTCAGGTTCGTGATTTGACCGGTCGTCACGTTAGCCAAGGCGTATGTTCGATCAATCTTGCGGGGGACCGCCCCCTCTTCAGCACGATCCAGCCGGTACCACGACAGCACTCCCTCATTGCCTTCCGCAAGCCAGCCGTTCCAGTCCACATGAGTCAGACCTTCCTTCGTCTTAGCCTGAACATCCCAGGTCAAGTCCCCTTTCTCATCATAAAAAGCTATTGCTTCAGGCGCGATAATGTAGACCTCATCCCCGCCCAGCACATTGTCATGACTGTCGCTCAACGTAAAGGACAATGCCGCAAACCGGCTGTCCGGGCTCCATTCGAATGCCGGATAGGAATGGTAACCAAGCGTTGGCGGAATAACCTTAAGCTCTTTGCCATTCCGGTTGTATAGACGGAAGCTGTCGGTTTGTTCATGCCAGAACAGATTGCCGTCCGGCGAAGGCGTCACGAGATATAACGGCCATTCGTGCTTGAATGGTCCTTCTATCCGCCGAACCTCGCCCGTAAGTACGTCCACCGACCAAAGACGGCCATCCGAATAGCTGTTCAGATACAGATATCCGGAATTGTTCATCCATCCCCTTGCATAAAAAGACGGCGATACATCCGGCACCGCATTCGCCGCTATTGTCTTCATCCGCCCATTGCGTAAATCGAGCGCGACCACGTCGTATTGGAGCCCCTCCTGCCCGTCCTCCCGCTTCTTGGGCTGCACAAGAACAAGCTGATCCTGTTTCGTAAACCCGTAAGCCCCGGCAATGGAATCGACGGAATAATTATCCTTCACGGTAATATCCGCCACCGGATACAGACTATACGTCTGCTCTTTGGGATTAACCGCAACGACGTCCAATCGATATCTAATCCCCTCCGGGTCGTAGACGGTTCGTTTTACGAGATGGGCCACGAGATTACGGTCATTCGGGACTGGAAATGTTTGTGCGACAAAACCGTTAAGTTCTTCCGAGTCATGTAAGGGAAGGGAGAACCCTTTATCCTGTTTTATTAAGTCTATGCGCAAATCTTCGCTAGCGGATGGCGCAGCGGAAGGCGTAGCGGATGCCGGCGGAATGCCGGAAGCTTTTGCTTCCGCCGTTGCCGGCTGTTTTGCAGAGGTCGCAGAATTAGAGTTTGAATCCGGGCTGCAGCCCGTTAAGAGTAACGGCACAAATAAGATTGCAGTCGTTATGGCGGTGAGCTTCATTCGTTAAACCTCCCTTTTGCTCCTATATGATCTAGACTTTATTTTCCAGATAAAGGTTGCTGCGATTGAGGTTTGGCTTTTCATTTTCTTCCGTTTCAAGTTCCCTGGTCTATGTGTAAAAGAAGTTAATAGGACTAAAGTCGTCTATTTCGGACAAGTATTCAGCTGTGCAAACGCGAAACCGATAATTGTAGAAAGAAATGCCTATTCCAGGCAAATACAACAAGCTATAGGACAAATAAGGAGGGCATGACAAATGACAACCGCTCGTAAGAAAAGCTGGAGGGGATTGCGCTTCATCCTTGCGATGGCGTTTATTCTAGCCTTAACGGTACAGCCGCTCGCGCAAACCGTGCATGCGGCAGACACGGTACACCATTGGAAGCATTACACAAACGGTGTTTCTTATATGAATCAAGGCAAAATCAAGCTCGCGATCAAGGAATTCGAGCTTGCCGTAGCCCAGTCGGAGCAAGCCGGTTACTTGCGTAAGCTGGCAGAGGCTTATACGCTGGACAATCAGTTCCAGAAGGCAGCCGATACGTATTACCGGGAAGCCAAAATCCACAAAGCGATCGGGGAAAAATCCGGCGACCTAAACACGTATTTTGCCGTACTGGCCAAAGCTGACGCCTTGAATACGGAAATCGATCTTTATCTCGAGAAAGATGGCGCCTCACCTGCATCCGGAAGTAGCCATTTAGCGAAGTTCGAACCCGCGTCGGGTATGTACATCGGTGCCTACGTAGAGAAAGACAGCGGCGTCGAGAAACAAAAAGACGGCAAATTTGACGCCTTCAACAAGCTCGCCGGCAAGCAGCATGCCGTATTTTTCAATTACCATAAATACGGCAATCCGTTCCCTTATCATTGGGCAGAGACCGTAAAAGAAGCCGGTGGCGCGATTCAAATTGCGCTGCAGCCGGATGACGGGTTAAACGCGGTGAAGGATGATGCGTATTTACGCAAATTCGCGCGGGATGCAAAAGCTGCGGGCGTTCCGGTCTTCCTCCGGTTCGCCTCCGAGATGAACGGCAGCTGGGTGAAGTGGAATGGCAATCCGTCGCTCTACATCGAGAAGTTCCGCCTGGTCTCGAAGGTCATGAAGGAAGAAGCTCCGAATGTCGCTATGGTCTGGTCGCCGGCGGCGAATCCGAAGCAAAAAATCGCCGCTTATTATCCGGGAGACGATTATGTTGACTGGGTTGGCCTCAGCATCTACAGCGTCAAATATTTCAACGGCAACGTGAAGGAGCCCGCCGATCAAGTGAATCCGCTGGATTCCGTGGATTACACGTACAAGCTGTACGCTTCCCGCAAGCCCATCATGATCAGTGAATTTGGCGCGACGCACTTCAGCAAAGCCGGTAATACGTCTGCCGTCAATTTTGCCATTACGAAGATGAACATGCTCTATCATGGCGCAAAACTGAAGTATCCCCGCGTAAAATCAATCAACTGGTTCAGTCTCAATACGTTGACGGATTCCTACAGCGCGGAGCGCAGCCTGAACAACTTCAGCCTGACGGAAAGTCCGGCATTGCTCGCTTCTTACGGCAAAATGATCCAAGATCCTTATTACTTGTCGAAGGTCGTATCGGGTTCAAGCAGTTATACGAAAACCGTAAGCAAGTTTGCGAATCAAGGCACAATCGGCAAGCCGGCTACCGGCGTCGTATGGGTGAAAACGTATGACCCTTATATTAGCAAGGTCGTCATCAAGCTGGACGGCGCCGTTGTATTGACGCGCCAGCAGTATCCATACACCTTCTCGATCCAGCCGGACAAGCTGAAAGCCGGCAGCCATAAAATCGAGGTTGTTGTGTTTGATTCCAAGAACCGCGAAGCTTCCCGCAAATCGTATACGTTTAAAACGACTTAGATCTTGTTGGCCGTGCCGGATTACCGGCACGGCCTTTTCGCGTCCGCGTCCCCTACGCGTTGACCCGCCGGCCCCCCAGTAACACGGTTTTTCCCGCTTACCGGGCTGCTCTCACCTCGCGTTAACCCGCCTGCTCTCTCAGAAACACGGTTTTTCCGGCTTACCGGGCTGCTCTCACCTCGCGTTGACCCGCCGCCCTCCCAGTAACACGGTTTTTCCCGCTTACCTGACTGCTCTCACCTCGCGTTGACCCGCCTGCCCATTCAGTAACTTGGTTTTTTCGCGTTATCTTCTTAACGATGTGCCGCATCGTTAAGACCAGTTAATATACTCGCTTGGGCTAACTTAACGATGCCGCGCATCGCTAAGCTACTTAAAATCAACCAAAACTGGGCATTTTCCCTGTATGAGCGCCACCTATACGATGTGCCACATCGTTAAGACCAGTTAATTTACTCACTTGGGCTAGCTTAACGATGCCGCGCAGCGTTAAGCGATCGCGAACGAAAAAAGCTGCCCTCGCGGGCAGCTTCCTCAAGAAATCTATTATTTAATAACGCCTTTTTTCAAGATTAAGTTAGCGTAGATCGCGCTTTCGCCGGTTGCAACGATAGCGTAGGCTTTCTTCGCGCGCTCGTAGAAGGCGAACCGCTCCACTTCCTCGAATGGCTCTTCCAGGCCGCTGCGCTGCGCAATAATGGCCTTATACTCGCCCCAGATCGGCGTCTCCGCCGGATCGCCCGGCATCACCTGCATGAGAGCAGCCGGCTTCTCGACATATTGGTCAAGCGGGAACAGCTGCATAATCGCATCCAGCAGCTCGGGCACGTCATGTCCGTCGCAGCGGACAAGACGCTGGGCGTGGCTTGCCGCCGGGAAATTGCCGTCGGCCAGCACAATTTCGTCGCTATGCCCCATTTCCATCAGGATCTTCAGCAATTCGGGTGAAAGGATCTTCGGAATACCATTCAACATCGCTAGGGGTCCTCCCTAAATTAAGATCAGCCTATAACAGCTGCTTGAATCGTGCATAAGCCTCATTCCATACATCCGTATCCGTTGGCTCGTAGATTTCAACCGGGAAGGAAGCTGCCGACAAATGCCGTGCCTCCTCCAGATTCGCGCATTCTCCAAGCGCCATAAATTGTGCCAGCATGTTGCCAATCGCGCTTGCTTCTACCGGTCCAGCCCATACCGGGCGGCCGATCGCATTTGACGTCAGACGGCATAGCAGCTTGTTCTGAATGCCGCCGCCAACCATATGCATGCCGCCGTAATGCTTGCCCGTCAGCTTCTCAATCTGCTCGAGCGCATTCCGGTACTTAAGAGCAAGACTGTCCATAATGCACCTTGCAACCTCCGCCGCCGATTCCGGAACGGGCTGCCCCGTCTCGCGGCAATAGCCTCTTACCTTTTCCGTCATGTTGGACGGGCCGAAGAACCGCAGGTCATCCGGATTAATGAGATAACGGAAAGGCTCCTCCCGCTCGGCCATAACCGCAAGCTCGCCAAAAGAAAACGCCATCCCCTGCTCTTCCCACTCCCGCCTGCACTCCTGCAAAATCCACAGTCCCATGATGTTCTTGAGCAGCTGGTATTTGCCGCCAACTCCGCCCTCATTCGAGAACTCAAGCTCCATCGCCTCTTCGGTTAACAACGGCTGGTCAAGCTCCGTCCCTACCAGCGACCAGGTGCCGCATACCAGGTACACAAACGGTTCTTCCGCTGCCGGAATGGCTGCGACGGCCGATTCCGTGTCATGCGTGGCAACGGCAACCGCTTCAACGGCCGGAATTGCCAGCTCCTCGCAAACTTCCTCCGACAAGGGCCCAATCCGGGTTCCCGGATAAACAGGCTCAAGGAACATCTCTTCCGGAATCCCCAGCTTCTTCATAAGAGCCGTGTTCCACTTCCTAGTATCCGGATGAAGAAGCTGCGTGGTAGTCGCCATCGAAAACTCGCAAACCCGCTTCCCCGTCAGCAAATAGACAAGCAGGTCCGGCGTCAGCAGCAGCGTTCTCGCCGTTTCCAGCTTTGGAGAAGCCGCCTTCTTCATGGCATACAGCTGATAGACCGTATTAAACGGCATAAACTGCAGACCGCCCTGCCGGAACAGCTCTCCTCTGCCAAATCTGGCTTCGATTTCCTCAATCAGCCCTTCCGTATGCGGATCCCGGTAATGATAGGGATTGCCAAGGAGCTCGCCATTCGCGTCCAGAAGGCCAAAGTCGACGCCCCATGTATCCACGCCAAACGTAACCGGCTTATACCCAAGCTGGAACGCCTTGCGCAGCGCATGCTTCATCTCCTGCAGCAGCCTAAGAATATCCCAGTGCAAATGACGGCCAACCTGAACCGCAACATTCGGAAAACGGTGTATCTCCTCTACTTCCAGCCTGCGCTCCGCCAAATCGGATCCCGTCAGCCTGCCAATCAGCGCCCTGCCGCTGCTTGCTCCAAGATCAAACGCCAATACGGTGGTTGCTTGTTCCATATGCCTGAATTCCTCCTTGCAGCGGCAGCCGCTGTCCTTAAGTTATTGCTGCTTCTGCAGCAGCTTGATCCGGTAAGCCTCGCTCTCAAGCGACGCGATCTCCTCGAATTCTTCCTTCGTCAGCACCTTTGGTTCTTTAACCTGGCTGGCGATTAGGAAGATCTTCGCGCTCTCTTCCACAACCTCCGTCCGGTAATACGCCTCGCGCAGGTTTCGTCCGGTTGTGACAAGGCCGTGATTGCCAAGCAAAATGCTGCTTGCTTCCTTCACTTTAGGGACAAGGGCATCCGCCAGCTTTTCCGTCGTAGGCAGCACGTATGGAATATAGACGGTCTTGCCGACAAGCGCCGCCTGGTCCGGGAACATAATCGGAAGCTCCTCTTCCACCAGCGTAAAAGCGATACAGTATGGCGGATGGGTATGAACAATGGCCCCAATCGCCGGATTCGCACGGTAAGCGTACAGATGCATCAGCACCTCGGAGGATGGACGAAGTCCGTTATCCTCTACAGCGCCGGTCTCGATATCAACGGCTACCCATTGCTCCGGCTCCACTTCGTCAAGGGCAAATCCGCTTGGCGACAGATACATTTTCCCTTCATGCTTCGCGCTTATATTGCCGCCCGGTCCAACGACCAGCTTATTCGAAACGGTCTTTCTTGCGTATTTACACAGCTCCTGCCGAATATCCAATCCTCTCATCTCCTAAAAAGAATTTCCGTATTTGGGCCCACTAGTGGACATATTAGGTAATTCTTACTTCGAAAGCATGTTGCTTACTTGTACAATGGCCCGAAATTCGAGCAAGCCCGGTAGTCAGCCGCTTCTTTGTCGTTAGTGCCGAACAGTCCCCATGCCCGCGGACGGAAAATGTTCTCTTCCGGAACGTTATGCATATTGACCGGAATACGCAGCATCGAAGCAAGAGTAATCAGCTCTGCGCCGATATGGCCGAAGCTGATCGAGCCGTGGTTGGCTCCCCAGTTGTCCATCACGTCGTATACGGAAGTGAAGGCGCCTTTGCCTGTCAGATTCGGGGCGAACCAAGTCGTTGGCCAGGTTGGATCCGTCCGCTTGTCGAGCTTGTCATGCACATCGCTTGGCAGCTCCACGGAGTAGCCTTCCGCAATTTGCAGAACCGGCCCTACGCCTTTAACGAAATTGATCCTGGACATCGTCATCGGCATGCCTCCGCGCGACAGGAAGTCGGAGGAGAAGCCGCCGCCGCGGAAATATTCCACGCCCGCCGGTCTCCACGAAGTAGCCGCAAGGCAAGCCGCCGCTTCGTCCTCCGTAATATCCCAGAACGGCTTCATCGCCGGCTGGCCGTCAAGCTGCTGCTCGCCGGTACCGTCAAGCGTTGCCGAACCCGAGTTAAGCAGATGCAAAATGCCGTTAGCCGCATGGCCTTCAAGCTTATGTCCCGTTACCCGCTCCACGGAAGCCGGGCTCCAGTAAGTGCGCACGTCCGCGAAAATTTGCGGCGTATTCGTCAGCAGGTAACCAAACAGCATAACGACGCCGTTCAGGCTATCGTTCTCCGTTGCGACAATAAACGGAGGGCGGATGCCGTTCCAGTCAAAGGAGGAGTTCAGAATCGCTTCCATAAAGTCGCCGTTCGGGAAATGGTCCGTCCACTGGCGTTGTCCCTGGAAGCCGGATACAACCGCGTTATGGCCCATCGCTTCTTCGCCGAAGCCAAGCTCCGCAAGGCGCGGGTTGCCGATCATCAGGTCGCGGGCGATCATCGTCATTTTGACAACCGTCTCCCAGTCCTGATCCTTCTTCTCGCGCGAGGTCTGAATCGCTTCCGGGTTATTGTCCGGACCTTCCGCGCAGTTCTCTTTCACCCAAGCAAGCGCTCTCTCGAATTCGGCAGGATCGTAGATCTGCTCTTCGAAGCGGCGTACAAACTCGGACATATCGATGTATTCCGTCCGCATGCCGAGGTATTCCTGGAAAAAGGAATCGCTTACAATAGAGCCCGCGATGCCCATCGATACCGAACCCATCGACAAATACGATTTGCCGCGCATGTAAGCTACCGCAAGTCCCGATTTCGCAAAGGAAAGCAGCTTGCCTCGCACGTCATCCGGAATGGAGGTATCGGATGCTTCCTGAACTTCCTCGCCGTAAATGCCAAATGCCGGAATGCCTTTTTGCGCGTAGCCTGCCAGAACGGCAGCCAAATAAACCGCACCCGGACGCTCCGTTCCGTTAAAGCCCCATACCGCATTCGGGATGGAAGCGTTCATATCCATCGTTTCCGTACCGTAACACCAGCAAGGCGTAACCGTTATCGATACCCCAACATTCTCGCGGGCGAATTTGTCCGCGCATGCCGCTGCTTCCGCCACCCCGCCTATTGTCGTATCCGCAATGACGCATTGCACAGGTTCACCGTTCGGGTAACGCAAATTTTCGGCGATCAGATTCGCGACCGATCTAGCCATATTCATCGTTTGAACCTCAAGCGACTCGCGAACTCCCTTGCGGCGTCCGTCTATCGTCGGACGAATCCCGATCTTGGGAAAACCATTCTGAAAGCGATAAGCGATGTCCGTCATAAATACCCCTCCAAATGAATGAATAATAACGAAACTAGCAAATAAAATGTTACCGATAACTCTAATTTAACAAGGCGTCCTGTTGCTGTCAATCGTTTTCTCTTGTAAGATAAAAGCATGAAATGTCGATGAGGAGCAGTAGGTATGGTTACAATCTATGATATTGCGGAGAAAGCTAACGTATCCGCGATGACCGTTTCTAGAGTTATCAATAACACAGGAAGAATAAGCGAGAAAACAAGAGCCAGGGTCAAAAAGGTAATGGAAGAGCTGAACTATGTTCCGAACCAAATGGCCCGCAGCCTTGTTCTGCAGCAGACCCGGAGCTTGTTCCTGCTTATTACCGATATAACGAACCCGTTCTATACAACATTGTCCCGGGGGGCCGAAGATGCTGCCACCAAGAACGGCTACCGCCTGCTGTTCGGCAACAGCGACGAAAGTCTGGAGAAGGAAGCCGATTACATTAACACGATTCTGACGACCCGGGTAGACGGCGTGCTGATTGCCCCGGCCGGCGATCCATCCCTGCCCCATCTCGAATCGCTGCAGCGGCATAACATCCCGTTCGTCCTTCTGGACCGCGAGGTGCCCGGCGTCGAATGCGACATCGTGCTTGGAGACAGCAAGGAAGGCGCACGCCAGCTGGTTAACCATCTTGCCAAGCAGGGCCATCACCGCATTGCGATGGTAAACGGATCGGATACGATTTCAAGCGCAAGACTGCGTCTTGAAGGCTATAAGGAAGCGCTAATCCTGAACGGATTGACCTATGACGAGAGCATCGTCTTTGAGACCAGTTACGGTCCGCGCACCGATCTGTCGGAGATGGAAGCCTGGCTGGATTCGCTAGACCCGCTCCCGACGGCCGTCGTAGCCGGCAACAATGTGCTGGCGATCGAAGCCATCCGCCTGCTGAGAAAACGGAATATGCGGATTCCGGAAGACATCTCTATCGTCTGCTTTGACGATTTTGGCCCGTATTCCGAGGTTGATCCGTTTATGACGGTTGCCGCGCAACAGGCCTATCAATTCGGTTACCTGGGCATGCAGATGCTGATCGACCGCATTCAGAATAAAGAGGAAGCCGGACCGTGGAAAAAAATCGTCCTGCCCGCGGAGCTGATTATCCGCCGGTCCGTCTCTTCCCTATAAAAGACAAAAAAGGCTGAGCGATATCGTCGCTCAGCCTTCTCTTCATTGCTCCTCCGTATTTAACGGCAGAATAATTTCAATCGTTGTTCCTTCTCCCGGAACGCTTGATATATTCATCAGCCCTTGATGCTGCTCGATAATGCGCGAGCTGATCATAAGGCCAAGCCCCGTCCCCTTCTCCTTCGTCGTAATAAACGGCTGTCCGATTTGACGGATGATCTCGTCCGGAATGCCCATGCCTTCATCGCGGATCGTAAGGCGCATCCGCTCATGATCCGGTTCCATCGCCGCCGTGATCGTGATCTGCCCTCCAAGGGGCATTGCTTCTATCGCATTTTTAATAATATTGATAAAGACCTGCTTCAGCTGATTCTCATCGCAATAAATCGACGGAATACAGCTCTCGAACTCCGTGCGGATCGATACGTTCATCAGAATCGCCTGCGTTTCCAAAATCGAAATGACGGCATGTAAAATATGATCCAGCCTTCGCGTGCTAAATTTGGAGAAATGCGGCTTCGCAAGGGTCATAAATTCGTTCACGATAAAATTGATCCGGTCCAGCTCATTGGTCATAATGTCATAATAGAACGAGTTCCCCTCCGCCTTGGATTTCAGCAGCTGGGTAAAACCTTTCAATGCGGTTAACGGGTTGCGGATTTCATGCGCTACGCCCGCGGCCAGCTGCCCGATCACCGAGAGCTTCTCGGAACGGACAAGCATCTCTTCCGACCGTTTGCGGTCCGTCAAATCCCGGATAACGGTAAGAATCACCATTTTTCCCCGGTAATTATGGATCCGGATGCTTGACATCTCAACGTCGATCGTCTGGCCGTCGTTGCACAGCAGCTTATTTTCGATAAAATTCGTGGGGTCGTCGGTATGAATCACTTTGTTGAGCACATCCATCAGATCGTCGCTATAAGCGGGATCGACGTAATCAAGGATAGGCCGTCCGACCATCTCGGAGTCGTCGGCAGCGCCAATCAGCTTGACCGCTAATTTATTGGCATACACAATTTCGCCATTGTCGATCAAGACAATAGGCTCGGGGAGGAACTTGATGATACGCTGATACATGTTGGCACTGTCGCGAAGGGAGCGCTCTTTTTCCTTCTTGATCGTAATATCCTGTACCGTGCCTAGCAGCGCAGGCTTGCCTTGAAAGGAGATCAGGCAGGAGTTGCCTTCGAGGTGAACAGGGGAGCCGTCCTTCTTAACCCCTGTAATGTTGAAATGAAAGTAGATTTGCTTCTGATCCATCAAGGTTACTTGCGCATCCCGCGTAACGACTTCCAGCTCGCCGGGCAGCATTAACCTTTTCAAGTCAACCTGCAGCAATTCCTCGTTCGTATAACCGTAAAGAGCCGCCAAATAAGGATTGGCGTACAAAATACGCCCCGCCTGCCCGACAAACACGCCGGCCAGCGCACTGTCAGCCAGATGACTGTACAAGCTTTCCGCTTCAAACAAAGAGGCTTCCATCTTGATTCGGTCGGATATATCCCTCTCGATTCCAACAATCCCGATAATACTTCCGCGCTCATCCCTAAGAGCTGTAAGAGTAAGACTGACATACACCATCGTGCCGTCCTTGCGCAGCTTAAACGTCTCCTGGCACTGCAGACTTTCGCCAAGCTTGGCCTTCTCGATCATTAATCTTCGTTCTTCCAGAAGATGTACTGGCGTAAAGCAGCAGGGCCTGCCAATCAGCTCTTCCCTCTTCCATCCGTGAAGAGCTTCAAACCCCGGGTTCACATCAAGAATATTCTCATCCAAATCTATCACGACAATCCCATCCGGGATATTGTTCCATATCGATTCCATAAAGTTATGCTTCATTATATGACCATGCTTGTCCATTCGAATATTTTCCACCTTTTCGAAGTCAAAGTGATCGCTACTCAAATCAATTCCACAAAATGCCGGAATCCCCTGCTAACATGAACATTGAATTTAGATTAATTTTGGCTTTAATGTCCGTTCATGTATAATGTGGCTATTATTCAGACACCCGAGGAGAGCTTAAGAAGCCATATGGCCAACCGAAGAAGATGGAACATCGGCGTCCTTCTGTTACTTATTATTTTTGCCTATGTACTAGTCCAGTTTTATTGGTCTACCGTACGGATTAGAGGCCTTGTAACCCCGCTGGAGGCAAGCGATCAAGATCAAACCAAGCGGCAGATCGCCCTAATCTCGCAAGAGCTGGACAATCCGTTCTGGCGATCCGTCGAACAGGGGGCGCTCAAAGCTGCCGGTCAATACCGGATGGAGCTGCAATACATGGGACCGTTCCGCATTAACGCGGAGGAGCAGATGAAGCTGCTGGAGAAGGCGATTGCCTCCAAGATGGACGGGATTATTTTGCAGGGGATCGGAACCGAGCAAGATAAGGCGTTAATCGAAAAAGCGAACAAGCTTGGGATTCCGGTGGTTACCGTCGACACGGATGAACCCGGCAGCAAGCGCCTCGCTTATGTCGGCACCAATAACGCTTATGCTGGTCAAGAAATGGGACGCCTTATTGCGGAAGACGGACCGAAGGAACCAAGCGGCGTCATTGGCGTTCTTGTAGGCAGCAAGGAGGCCGCCAATCAGCGGCTCCGACTGGAAGGATTCCAGTCGGTCATTAACGCTAATAAGGGGCTCTCCATTGCGGAAGTACGCGCTTCGAATATATCCAGGCTTCAA
Source organism: Paenibacillus sp. ATY16 (assembly GCF_003399985.2). Classification (NCBI taxonomy): domain Bacteria; kingdom Bacillati; phylum Bacillota; class Bacilli; order Caryophanales; family Paenibacillaceae; genus Paenibacillus; species Paenibacillus sp. ATY16. Next base: position 234,896 of record NZ_NMOK02000022.1, read on the forward strand.
GCCGCGCAGCAGGCTGAGTTAATGCTGAAGGAGCATCCGGAGATCGATTATATGGTCGGCTTCAGCTCCCTTGACGGTATTGGCATGGCGGAAGCCGTTGCCCGCGTTAAGCCCGGCGGGGTTACTATCTTTGCTTTCGATGACCTGGAGGATACTCTAACCGCTATCAAGAAGAAGCAGATCGAAGCTTCGATTGTGCAGCAGCCCTCCCAAATGGGCTATGAAGCGATGTCGCTGCTGAATCAATATTTTCAGGGACAAACCGTTTCTTCGAAGCAGTATACTCCGATTTCCGTCATTACGGATAAGGAGGTTCCCTCCCCATGACACTTCGAAGGAAGCTGCTGCTCTTTATCCCGCTGCTGGTGCTCCTGACAAACGGCGTCACGTTCTTCCTGTTCGAAAGCTCCAAAACGGTGCAGCACAGCTACAATACGATGATGGACCGCATGCTGCTGTATACCCGGTCGGCGCAAACGGCCGATGAGAATGTGCGGGCCTTGTACGCGTATCTGCTGAACCCCGAAGGCAACAACCGGGCTTCGCTTCAGCAGCAACAGGCGGAACTCGCGCAAATCAGCGGGCAGCTGGCAAGCCAGCGGACGGAATCCGACATCGCCGGTGTTCTGCGGGGATATATTCATATGCTTCAGACGCTCGCAGAGCAAATACAAGCGGCTGAAAAGTCTGCCGCTCCGAACGAGGCGCTGGATTACTATGAAGATACGGAGCGGACGAGCTCTTTTATAAGAGAGGAAGAACGCCGTCTCATTGACCTGGAGCTTAGCGCTTACGAGCCGGTATACCGGAGCATCCAATTGGAAATCGTACGAATGGACTGGCTTGGTCCTGCCGTATTCATCATCAATACGCTGCTGAGTATCGTTCTTGCGTTATGGATATCCAGAAGCATTACGGAGCCGGTGGACCGTCTCGTGCAAACGGCGCAGCATCTGTCCAAAGGGCAGCTCGATACCGCTTATCTTCCCGAACGCTCGAATGACGAGCTTGGCATCCTGTCGGAAGCGTTCCGCCATATGATCAAGGATTTGAATGACTTGATGGGCCGGGATAAAGAACGCATGGAATCGGAGCGTCTGGTGAAAGAACTGGAGCTTCAAGCCCTTCAAAGCCAGATCAACCCGCATTTTTTGTTCAATACGCTAAATGTGCTGTCCAAGCTGGCGCTGCTTGAAGGGGCCGATCAGACAAGCGACCTTATTGTGTCGATGTCCAAGCTGATCCGTTACAACTTAAGCCAGCTGGACCGTCCGGTTACGCTTGGTGACGAGCTTAAGCATGTTCAAGAGTACTTCACGATTCAACAAGCCCGGTTCCGCAACCGCGTAGAAATCGGACAACAGATCGACGAATCCGTGCTGGATATGTTGATTCCCGCTCTGACGGTACAGCCGCTTGTGGAGAACGCTTTTGTGCACGGCGTGGAACGGATGGAGTCAGGCGGAATGATTCAGCTTGTTATCGAGCGGTCCGGCGAAAACGTTAAAATAGTCATTAGGGACAACGGAGCCGGAATGACGATAGAGGATCGCGACGCGCTTCTTGCCTTGCAAGAGCCCGTCCAACCCGCTCCCGCGAAAAAAAATTCGATGGGCTTTGGCACGCGAAATGTAATTAAGCGGCTGAGGCTTTTCTATAACCGGCAAGATGTCGTAAGGATCGAAAGCGAGCCAGGACGGGGAACCTCGGTTATTCTCCTCCTGCCTTATCCACCGGGCGAAGAGCAGAAAGGAGGACCGGATCACGATGTACCGTCTATTGATCGCCGATGACGAAGCGCTGGAACGCGAAGGGCTGGAGCATCTCATTCACCGCATGCTGCCGGACAGGTTCCAGATCGAGTTTGCCGATAATGGCCGAAGAGCCATTGAACAGGCAGAGGAATTCCGCCCCCATATCATTATGATGGATATTAATATGCCCGGTATTCAAGGTCTGCAAGCCATCCGGGAAATAAAATCGCGCCTTCCGGACACCAAGTTTATTCTGGTGACGGCTTATGACTTTTTTGCCTATGCCAAAGAAGCGGTGTCCCTAGGCGTAAAAGAATATATCGTCAAGCCTGCCGGACGCGAGCAGATCTCGTCGATCTTGAACCAGCTCATTGAGGAGCTGGAACGCGAGAAATCCAAACGGACCGAGGAGCTGCATTTGCGGGATAGAGTATCTCAACTGCAGCCGCTGGTGGAAAACGAGCTGTCCCTCCTGCTTATGGTCGATCAGGTGTTGGATGCGGATGAAGAGAAGCTGTCCGACTGGCTAAGCTTCCCGCTTGATGAGGGCTGCGCGGTTGTTGCGGCCTTCCCTAAGCAGATTTATACGCTGGATAAGAAAAAGCTGTACGAAACGTTCCGCAGCTTCGCCAAGACTTACGGGATTTCCTGTATTGTCAGCTCCTTGATCGACTTGCATATGGCTATTTTTATTCGGAATGATACGAAAGATCATGCCTGGAAAGCCGAAATCAAGATGTTTGGAGAGAAGCTGTGCAGTCTGGCCGAAAGGCAATTCCAGCTGCCGGTTACGATAGGAATCGGATCGGTCCAATCGGGCGCTGGAGGCTGGCGCAAATCGTATTTCGAGGCTGTATTCGCTTCTGACGTTGACCGGCATCTCGGCGAGGTCCGCGATTTCGAAGGTGTGGTACAAGGAACGGGGGTAACCGTTGCCGCAGCGGCTGCTGCTCCAGCTTCTTCGGGCGAACACTCCGATCCGGAGGATCAGCGCTCCTATGTCATCTCCGCCTTGCAGCGGATTCGGGAGCAGCGGGAGCAGCAGACGATTAACGTAATGGATAAGGCTAAGCAATACATAGGGCTTCATTTTACGGAGGAATTGTCGCTCGAGGAGACAGCCGAACATGTCCATCTGAATCCCCACTACTTCAGCAAAGTGTTCAAGCAGCAGGTTGGAGCCACGTTTATCGATTATTTGACGGGGCTTCGGATCGAGAAAGCCAAGCAGCTGATCTCGTCGGCCGATGAGCTGGCGTTGAAGGAAGTATGCTTCGAGGTTGGTTATAAGGACCCGAATTATTTCAGCCGGGTATTCAAGCGGGTGACCGGGCTTACCCCGACCGAATACCGCAGTCAAGCGAAATGATCAGGATATGCAGGAAGTTCATGCCAGGGCAGCATGGACTTTTTTGTTTTGGCAAACTAATAAAATGCTATTCGCTTCAAGCGCTCTCCTTTATAGCGGACAAGGCGGCTTTTCCATGCTGGAACTACACAAATAAGTGCTGACGAATGTCCGCTAACCCTCTCCATTCCGGTGTTATAATGAGACTCGTTTCAATAAACGCAACCATTCAATCAGTCACATATGGAAGGGGAATAAATAAAATGAGCAGCTTAACTGCAAATGCCGATGGCAAAAGCATGAAGTTTGTTACGCTCGTTTCGATGATTGCCGCTCTCGGCGGTTTATTATTCGGCTTCGATACCGCTGTCGTATCGGGAGCAATCGGATTTATGCAAGACCGTTTTGACTTAAACGAGGTGGCCGTCGGCTGGGCCGTATCCTCGCTTATCATCGGATGTATTGTTGGCGCGGGATTCTCCGGCGTGCTAAGCGACCGTTTCGGCCGTAAAAAAGTACTTATCGCGGCAGCAGCCCTGTTCATTATCGGCTCGATTGGCTCCGCGATTCCGGATACGTTCTCGATGTACATCGTTGCCCGCATGATCGGCGGTCTTGGGATCGGGATTACGTCCACGCTTTGCCCGCTGTATAACGCGGAGATTGCTCCGGCTAAATACCGCGGCCGTCTCGTTGCCTTGAACCAATTCGCAACGGTTACGGGGATCTTCCTTGTTTACTTCGTCAACTCGGGTATTGCCGGCTATGGCGACGATGCTTGGGATATTGCAAACGCATGGCGCTGGATGTTTGGCGTAGGCGTTGTGCCAGGCGTTATTTTCTTCATTCTGCTCTTCCTTGTGCCTGAAAGCCCACGATGGCTAATTAAGCAAGGTCGGGCGGAGCAAGCTCTCCATATCCTTCTTCGCATCCATGGCGAAGAAGAGGCAAGGCAAGAGGTTCTCGATATTAAAGCCTCTTTCGCTGAGGAAAAAGGCAGCTCGCTCAAAGAGATTTTCCGCCCGGGCATCCGCCTTGCATTGATCGTTGGCGTCGTGCTTGCCGTTCTTCAGCAAGTTACCGGCATTAATGCGGTTATGTACTACGCGCCGGAAATCTTCAAGTCGATGGGCTCCGGCACGGATTCGTCCCTGCTGCAAACGATCCTGATTGGACTCGTTAACTTCCTGTTTACGATTCTGGCCATCTGGCTGATTGATAAAGTCGGCCGCAAAGTATTGCTGCTTGTTGGTTCGTCCGTCATGACGATCTGTCTGGCGGTTATCGGCATCGCATTCCATACCGGCCATACGACCGGCTCGCTTGTGCTGATCTTTATCCTGATCTATGTTGCGGCATTTGCCGTGTCGCTTGGACCTGTTGTATGGGTCGTTCTGAGCGAGATCTTCCCGAACCGCGTCCGCGGCCGGGCTACCGCAATCGCATCGATGGCGCTGTGGATCGCCGACTACGTCGTATCCCAGTCGTTCCCGCCAATGCTTGAATCGGCAGGACCATCCGTAACGTTCTGGATCTTTGGCGCCATGTCGCTGATTACGTTCCTGTTTACGATGCGCGTTGTACCGGAGACGAAAGGCAAGTCGCTGGAGGAAATCGAGGCGTCCTGGAACGGGAAATAAGAAATTAAGGTATCGCTCAGGCGGACGGGATATCTCCTAAAGCCGCTGTTGCCATTGTGAAATTTCGAATTAATCGTTATATGTATATTTCACAAGTGGCAAAGGCGGACGTTACACTCTTTAGGAGATACCCCTTTCCTCTACCGACTACCTTTTTAAAATAACTAGAAAAGCTGGGCGATTAATTTCGCCCAGCTTTTTTTATTTAGTTGCTCCTGTCCTTTCTTGAAACATAGCCTTCCAATGGCGCTAATGGATTGGAGATGGAAATATTAAATTCCAGTGCCACCTTTTCAACTGCTTTGACCATCGAGAGCTGAGCAACGGCTATTTTCTTATCCTGTTCCGATTGGAGCAGTTTCTCGATATACTTGAAGACTTCGTCGTTTCTGTCCCTGCATAATAAGCTGGAACGCGTTCTCAATCACTCTGACTTCAATGTCCGGAAGCTGGTAACCATGCGATGAAGCAAAATTCTTCAGCCGCTTCATCGTACCTTCAACAGTTGCGGGATTCGTGAACAGAAGAATTTGCGGCTGCGTTATTTTACATATTTCATGGCAGATTAGTCATAGTCTCAACTTCTTCAAGTATAGCAATGTAGCCGGTGCAAGTAATGAGAATCGCGTCTACTCCTGATTGAGTGATCCATTTGATCTGATCAGCCTTCGAACCAATTGAAGCTTCAATATATTCAATATTGGAATAATGAGCATGTAAACAGCCAATCTTCATTTCATTCAACCTGCCTCTTTGCATGATCGATATTATTTAAAGAATATCATGATGAGCTTGGTGCTGAAAGTCAAAAAGAGCACCCGCGATGCTCTTATTATTGTTATCTTCTATTTGATTCCCGCAGCCTTCATCTCCCAAATCTGAAGACTGGAAACCTCGGCTTCACCGCTGTCTGTTCGGAGCTGGATGCCGCTACTGTTTTCCAATGACGGATAAACTCTGGCCGTTAGGCAGGTCTCGTCATCCACAAACACTTCCACAATGGATTGGTCCGCGAAAATACGAAGCTTGATAAGCTCCGTGCCGTCTGCAGCCGGCAGTTCACCTTGAACCGGCGTTTTATGTACCTTTGGAAGCAGGCTTGAATTCGACCGGTCGATCGTAATCGTATGGGAAGCCAAGTTGAGGCATACATCGGTATGCTCCTTGCCGCAGTCGGATGCGAATAAGGAAACGGTCAGACCTGCTGCTTCAATCGACTTCCTGTCGATTTCGAGCAAACATTCGAAGGAGGTCGATTGTACTCCCGATAGAACTGGCGTTTGTCCGATTGCTATATCTTTAAAGCTGTAATTCACGCCTCGCAGCGTCTCCACCTCAGGTACCGGGGACATGGAAAGCGCGCCGCTTGGCTTAAGATCTACGACACGCGGCAGCGCCAGAGCCCCGGCCCAGTCCAGGTTCTCGGGAAATTCCTCGCCTCTGCTGCCTTCCGGGATCCAGCCATGCACAATGCGGCGGCCGTTCTCGTCTACGAATCCGGTTGAAGCATAATAGCCTTCCCAGCCGCCATGGTCTACGGTGCCGTGCTTTTGCACATCGATAAGCTTATCCCCGCTGATCGTACCGGAAAGATAACGAACCGGACCGCTTGGCGAATAGAACAATACCGCTTTATCGCCGAAACGGAACAAATGCGGACATTCCCAGATCCATTCTTCGCCCTCATAAAAAATACCTTGGAAACTCCATTTCTCCAAATCCTCGGAGTTGTATATAAACGCACAGCCTTTTTCCTCATGGATTCCGCCAAGAATCATTCGCCAGCCGTCTTCCGTCTTCCAGACGTAAGGATCCCGCCAGTCCCGAATCTCAAGGTCTCCATGAAGTTCCAGGGTTAGAACCGGGTTAATGTCCGGTTTCCGCCAGGTACGCAAATCCGTCCCGCGAGCCATCCATTGCTGTGCTCCGGTAGCCGCATTCCGTTCCCCCTCGCCAATGCTTGTATAGAACAAAGTCACTTCGCCGTCATGGACTACGGAGCATCCGGAGAAGCAGTGAGCTTCGCCATGCTCATAAGAGGGAGCCATTCCAACGGGCAGATGCGTCCAATTCACCAGATCCGGACTTGTGGCATGCCCCCAATGAATATCGCCCCACTCGGGCTTTGACGGGTTATGCTGGTAAAACAAATGATACTCGCCGTTTAACTGAAACGGTCCATTCGGGTCATTCATCCAGTTGCGAGGTGCCGTAAAATGATACCTTGGTCTATAACGATCCATGTTATCTCCCCTATCCTTTTGGCTGCCAGCTTCATACGTTTACCTTCACAATATAAACGATATATTGAATATGTCAACGGTCAAATAAAAACGGCCGTGCAGATTCAAATTCATCTGCACGGCCGCTTATAGGGTTAGACCGAAGGAGAAAATCCCGTCCTTCTTATGGCTTGATTGCGTCGTAATACTTCGTTTGCATTTCTTTCGCTGCCGCGTCGAGCTGAGCTTGCGTGTCGGTACCTTTTTTCGAGAATACTTCTTGCAATACGTTCGTCATAGAGCCGTAGTATTCTTGCGTGTTGTACTGAGCCTCAGGCTTGCCGTCGAGCAGAGCATTGGATTCCGCGTTGTATTTGTATACGTTGTCGTACTTGTCGAAGATCGCTTGAACTTTTTTGCCATACTCCGAATCCGGGCTGAAGTAGTTAATGTGCGGCGGAATGAAGTATTTGCCTTCCGTTTTGCGAGCTTGAATGTCTTTTTCGATCGAAGTCAGATAGTCTTCGGTGAAGTAGTCGAACGTGATGTAACGGAACGCCATTTCTTGCTCGTCTTTCGTAGCGTTAGGGTTGATGACGAGATAGTCGCCGCCCAATACGCCTGTATGTTTGCCGCCTTTTTCGGCTGCTGGCATTGGATAAGTCAATACATCTTCGATCTTCATGCCGCCTTGGTTCAGCGCTTGCTCCAGTACGCCTTCCGCGCCGGCGATAACCATGCCCGTACGTCCTTGACCAAACGCGCCTACGGCGTCGCCCCAGCCAAGTGCCCAGTCTTTCGGAATAACGTCCGCGTCCCATCTCAGCTTGTTATAGAAGTCGAGAGCTTTCTTGCCGGCTTCGGAGTTGAATGCCGCCGTTACTTTGCCGTCCGCAATGTTTTGAATCTCGCCGCCTGCCTCGAACAGGAAGTTGGTCCAGTTCCAGCCTGCTTCGTTGCCTTTACCCATTGGAGCGATACCCGCGATCCCTTTCTTCGCATCGGCAACGCCTTTAGCGGTATTCACCATGTCATCCCAAGTCCAGTCGTACGAAGGTACGGCTACGCCTTTGTCATCCAGCATTTTTTTGTTAACAACCGTAGTTGTTACATAACCTTTTTGAGCGATACCGTATACTTTGCCGTCAATGATGAATTGGTTTTGAAGAACCGGGTTGATTTGATCCTTGAACTCATAGCTGTTGTACAGGTCCGTAATATCGGCTGCCCAGCCTTTTTCAACGAGGAACTTCGCTTCGGTTGCGTAAGTGTTGAAGAAGGTTGGCGCTTCGTTGGCAGCCATTTTGATTCCGATTTCGTTAGGAGCGTAATGCCAGTCGCTCTTCACGATCTCTACGTTAGGATACACCTTGTTGAAGCGTGCGATCTTGTCGTCTTCCAGCTTGCGGTTTTCGACTTGGTCAGGAAGCGGATAATAAATGCTGATTTTAATTTTCTTTTGCGTGATATCCTCAGATGGTTGTGGAGTGGCTGTTGCCGTGTCAGTGCTTGCGCTTGCATTCGCGCTTTCAGCCGGCTTGTTGCCGTTGTTCGACGTATTGTTGTTGCCGCCGCAGGCAGCAAGAGTCGAACAAAGTAATACCGCAGCTACTGTCGTAAAGACGCTCTTTCTCATTGTAACTCCCCTTCTCGAGTTCGTTTATTTGTTACACCTTCATCATAGTGGAGAGGTGCAGGCGCCTGCGAGGTGTATTCCTATTCCGATCATGTGCACGATTACGATTTGAATACTACCCTTTCACGCCGCCCAGATGCAATCCGCGCATGATGTACTTTTGGAAGATCAGGAACACGACGATTGGCGGAAGCATAACCATGGTCAGAATCGCAAACCGGATATTAAGCGCCAGGCCTTTGGCGTTAATAACGTATTTGTAGATCGCCGTCGCCAGCGGATAATGGCTGTCATTATGCATGATGAGCGATGGCCAGAACCAGTCGTTCCAGGAAGACGAGAAAATAAAGATCGCAAGCGTCGAGAAGATCGGTACCGACAGCGGCAATGCAATCTGCGCAAAGCTTCTCCAGTCGGAAGCGCCGTCAATACGAGCCGCTTCGAAAATTTCGTAATGAATCTCGTCGAAGAAGTTTTTGAGCAGCAGCAGGAAGAAGGCATTTGCGCCTGCCGGCAGCCAGAAGGCCGCAAACGAGTTCATGAGGCCAAGATCCTTCAGGTTCACGAAGTTCGGAATGATATACGTTGTTGGCGGAATAAACAAGGTCATCATAAAGAAGAAATAGACCGCTTTGCGCTTAGGCACGTTCAGCCTCGACAAGCTGAAAGATGCAAGGCCAAGAACGCCGACGGTAATGACCAGGTTGCCTCCGAAAATATACAGCGTGTTTCTTAGAAATTCGGGCAGATCGATAAAATTCCAGCCTTTGTTAAAGTTGTCGAAATGCCATTCGCTTGGCAGGAACCTCGGCGGGAAAGAGTTGACTTCCACATTGGTTTTGAGGCCGTTAAAGAATGTCGTCAGTATCGGATAAATCATCGAACAGGACATGACGACCAGAATAAGCACCATGATCGAATAACCGATCAAGATAGGCTTCTTCTTCAGGTCAAACGAAGAGAGTATACCTCTGTCCATCTGTTTCATCGTACGTCTCCCTCCTTGCCTTGAAGCCTGTATTGAACGATGGCGAGCAAGCCCAGCACGATAAACATCAGAACGCCAAGCGCGGCCGCAACCCCGTAATTTTGCTGGTTAAAGGCGTATTTCACGATAAGCAGCGCGTATGTCAACGTAGCATTGTTAGGTCCGCCGTCGAGCATCGCAAGCTGGGATTGGTAACCCTGCGAGGTGCCGATCAGCTGCAGAATGAGAAGCAAGCCGAGCAAGCCTTTAATTGAAGGCAGCGTGATATGCCGGATCCGGTTCCATACGCCTGCCCCGTCGATTTCCGCCGCTTCGTACCAGTCGCGCGGAATGCTGAGCACGGCGGCCAAATAGATAAGCATCGCCGATCCGAATTGCTGCCATGATTCCATAATAACAAGGGAGATCATCGACCATTTGGTATCCGTCATAAAGGATACCGGTTCATCGGCGCCAAACCAGCCTGTAATCACGCCGTTGATCGGGCCGACAGGGTCATAGAACCAGCGCCATAATCCGTACAATACGACTACCGGAATTATATTCGGCAGATAAGCGGCTACGCGGACAACGCCTTGGAACCGGCGAAGCTCGGAAATCGCAATGGCGAACACGATCGGAATCCAGAAGCCAATCACAAGACAAAGGAACATATAATAAACGGTGTTTTTCACCGCCGTCCAGGCGTCTTTATCGTGAAGCGCGACTTTATAGTTGTCGAATCCAACGAAGCTGTTCCCTTTTACAAAGTCAATGTGGTAGAAGCTGTAGATGAATCCTTTGAAGATCGGGACCCATAGAAACAAGATAAAAATAATAAAGGCGGGAAGCAGGAACAGTAGTCCCCAGAAATGCTTCCTCAAAAATACGGCAAATCGGCCTTTACGCTCGAGAGGCGCGTTTGCGACAGCGTGTTGCTCCATACAAGTCTCCCTCTTTTCTTTAACAATCCTCTATCCTTATTGTAAAAAAAGGAGCCTCCCGAGGTAATGTGCGTATCCAAGGCAATGATGAGTAATTCTACTTCTTTAGCTCGCTCGGACTCATGCCGTAATACTTTTTAAAAATTTTGCTGAAATGCTCCGGCGATTCGTACCCCACCTTCTCCGAAATCTCGTAACGTCTCATGTCCGTATGAAGAAGAAGCCGCTTGCTCTCCTCCATCCGCAGCTTAACGACGTATTCCCACAGGTTATAACCCGTCTCCTTCTTGAACAGATAGCTGAGGTAGTTCGGGCTGACATGGTTGTTCTGCGCGACTTCATGCAGGGTTAAGCCCTTCTGCGCGAAATTCTGGTTAATGTACTCCATCGCTTTCTCGACAATCAGGCTGGTCTGGGCGGTGAACTCTTCTTCGGTTGGGCGCTGGGAATATTGGTTCCAGTTGAAATCCCCGTAATAGAACACATAGTGGTCCTTATGGCGGTCATTGCAGCTGAGCGCTTTGATCACCTGATCGTGAAGCACGTCAATAAATTCGATCCCCTTCAGAATCTGGCTGATTCCGATTACGCTTGTGATTCCCAGAAACTTCTGGATGTTGAAATGCAGGCTGCGGCCGATCATATCCAGCTCGTTCATAATGCCGGAAGATGCCGTCTCCCCATACAACGTCTCATTCCATTGCAAAATAATATTGATTTCCCGCTCCGAAGCGTAAAAGGCGGTATTATTCCAATGCTCGTCAAAGAGCTCGTTTACGATATTAAGCGCGGCATAACGGAGCAGTCTTTCATCCGTCTTCGATAACTCGCGGTTACGGTCCGCAAGATTAAGCCGGATGCGGATCATGGAGAAATAAGGACCCTCGAGCCGGATCCCGTGCTTCTCCTTCAAAATTCGAACGATATCCTGTACTTTAAGCGATGGCTGACTGCTCACGAGTTGATTAAGCCAATCCACGGATTGCGGATTCAGCTCATCCATATGGAAATGCTCCTGCATGCCCGCGATCAGCTCCTCTTGTTCGGCGGGTTCGGGCTTATGGAGCTTTAGCAATACGTTGCGCACGGAATCCAAAAACTGCTCGTTGTTCAGCGGCTTGATCAAATAGTCCTTAGCTCCGAGACGGATCGCCATCTGGGCATAATGAAACGTCTCGTGGGCCGAAATAATAATCGTCTGCACCCATGGCTTAATTAATTTCGCCTGCTGCATCAGCTCGATGCCGTTCATCGTCCCCATCTGAATATCGGTAACGAGCAGATCAATATCGTCGGTCCGCAGGACGTCAAGCGCCTCGTAACCGTTATGAGCCATGTGAATGGCGGAAATATCAATGCCGGAAGAAGCCAGTACGCTGCTTAGACCTTTGCAAATAAGCGGTTCGTCGTCCACCACCAGTATGTTATACATCGCCTAGTTCCTTCCTTTCGCCGACTGCCGGAAGCTGGATCGTAACGATCGTTCCGCCGCCGTTTCTTTTTTTGTACTGAATGCCGTAGACATTGCCGAAATGCAGCTGAAGCCGCTGATGGATGTTTTTGACGCCGTATCCGGAGGACGATTGTGCGGCCGGTTCGTTCAGCAGAGACTCAATCGCTTTATGATCCACCTCTTTATAACCGTTGTCCTCCACGCGGATCAGCAGCTTGTCGCCTTCGTATTCCGCGTTAATATGAATCTCGCCGTCTTCCCCCATGTTCTTGACGCCGTGGATGATAGCATTCTCGATCAACGGCTGCAGCGTTACCTTCGGAATGAGATGATTCATCATCTCCTCCGGTACCGCCCAGATGACCCGGAAGTCATAGTCGTAACGCTTCTGCTGCAGCTTCACGTAAGCAGCCGCATGCTCCAGCTCCTCCGCCAGCGTAATCAGCTCCCGGCCGCGGCTTAAGCTGATCTTCATCAGCTTCGACAGCTCCTTGATCATTTCCGCCGATTCGGAATTGCCTTCGAGCGAGCTTTTCCAATAAATGCTTTCAAGCGTGTTGTAGAGTAGATGAGGATTAATCTGTTGATACAAAATTTGAAGCTGGCTTTCCCGCTGCTTGATCTCCATCTGGTATTTGTCGTGAATAAGTCCATTAAGCCGGCGGGCCATATCGTACAGAGCTCCAATCAATACTCCCACCTCGTCGTTTCTGCCTTTGCCAGGCGTCTCCGGCACTCTCTTGCCAGGCTCGTAACGGCGGACAAACGTTGCCAGTCTCTGCAAAGGCGTCATTAGCGAACGCCAGAAATAGAAAATGACGATACACCCGAACAGGATGTAAGCCACCGATATCAGCTGGATAACCCGCTTCACTTCATTTTGCTGCTGTAGGAGCGATTTGATCGGGATTTTGTAGATCAGCCGCTGCTGCAGCAGCTCGTTGTCGCTGGCCATATAAATGTACTCCGAGGTCATAATCGGTTTATTCAGGCTTTCCGCTTCGCCGGAAGCGGTTACAGGAAGCTCAACCGTGGAGCCCATCGTCTTCGGACTTGTGGAGGCCAGAATATAATTCTGCTTATCCGTGAAAAAGATTTCTCCGCCGGGCAAGGATACCGACTGCATGGATTCGGCAAGCTTCTTATCCATGTTGGTTGCGATGAGCACGCCGATGACGCTGTGCCCCTGACTAACGGTATTTACCGCCCGGATATAAGCCAAAGTACGTTTCTTGACGAGCATATCGTTATTTTCGATAATCTCCATAAAGCCTTGACCCTTCAGCCCTACCGCTTTATCAAACCATTTCGGCTTATTGGCGTCGGAGAAGAAATATACGCCGCTCTGGATCATCTGAACTTTAGGCGCAAAAAAATAATAGTTATTAGGATCATAGATATACAGGCTGTAATAAACAGCCTCCCCGCCGTTTAAGGCGGTTGAATAGCCTGCCAGCAAAGCATCCATTTTCTCGTATTTCCGGACGCGTTCAATGACGGTTTCATCGTCATCGGGGACTAGCTGCTGAGCCGTGGGGTTCTGGATAATCGTCGTTGTGATTTTGTTGACGGTATCGATATCCCGGTCGATCAGCGTATGGTTCTGTTTGTTCAGTTCAGCGTAGGCATTCGTTACGTGGCGTTTGAGTATCTGTTCGGCCTCCGAATTTCCGTAGCTGTGAAGAATGAATATCGGGCTGACCATAAGCAGGAACAAGAGCAGCAGCTGCTGCTTCACGCTTAGCTTGGTCATTGGATTGGAAAAGCCCGTTCTCATGATGACGCACCCCCAGCTTCCTTCCTTTAAATATAGCAAATATGCAATTCGGCAGTATGGCTATTCTTATTTATTGTATAGGTAATTTCACGCACTTCAAGCTTTGATTCTAGTAGAAACGAACGATTTTTCGAGACAAGAAAAGGAAAATATTGACTGTCCCAATAGTGAAGGGCATAATAGCTGTGTATTCATCATCACGATTCTTTAAGCGAATGCTTGCGAAGTAAGAATTGCTTCACCATTCTTTAAGCCCATGCTTTCGAAGTAAGAATTGCTTCACAATTCTTTTAAGCCCATGCTTTCGAAGTAAGAATTGCTTCACAATTCTTTTAAGGAGTGATCCTATGTCGAACAAAGTGCTTATCGTGACTGGCGATGCCGCGGAAGTGTTGGAAGTGTATTATCCTTATTACCGACTGCTGGAGGAAGGCTACGAGGCTGTTATCGCTTCCCCGACGCAAAAAACCTTACATACCGTCTGCCATGACTTTATCGAGGGCTGGGACACGTATACGGAAAAGCCGGCTCATCAGCTGCAGTCCCATTTGGGCTTCGCCGATGTTGACCCTTCCGAATACGCTGCGATTATTATTCCCGGGGGAAGAGCGCCGGAATATATTCGCGGCAACGCGGAGCTGCCTCGCATTCTGCAGCATTTTATCGATGCCGACAAGCCGATTGGCGCGATCTGCCATGGGGCGCAGGTATTCCTGTCGCTGCCCGATTACAGCTATTTCAACGGCCGTACCATGACGGCTTACAACGCTTCGCGCCTTGAAGTTGAGCGCCTTGGCGCCTGCTATGCGGACGAAACGCTTCATGTGGACGGCAAGCTTGTAACCGGCCATGCCTGGCCGGATCTTCCCGGCTTTATGCGCGAGTTCCTGAAGCTTGTCCGCGAGGATGCCGCAACAACCGAAGCAGACGCAGAAGCTCTGACATCATAATTGCAAATACGCACAAGCGGCAGCTTAATGGCTAAATGGCCATAAGCTGCCGCTTTTTTGCTTGGAAAGCTTTTTAGCGGGGAAACAAATTTTGCTGATTGCTCTCCCGGAACCGGTTGGGCGACAAACCCGTGACCCGGCGGAAAATAATCGAAAAATAATTCGGATTGTCGTAGCCGAGAAGCTTCGCCACTTCCCATACCTTCATCTCCGTTGTGACGAGCAGCCTGGTCGCCTCTCCAATCCGGCGGTGAATGGCATAGTTAATCGGGGAAATCCGATAATGATCTTTAAATACATGGGAAATATAATAAGGATTCACGTGGAATTGCCGCCCCAAATCTTTGAGGCTTATATTTTGCGTATAATTCCTGTCGATATAATCCTTGATCTGCTCAGCCAGTCCGGTATTGGATTCCTGCTTAATTTGCTGCTGATTCCTTACCGCTCTTCTGAGCAGCAAAATAACGGAATTAATCAAATAACGGCTGATCCCCTCGTATCCTTCTTCCTTGATGGAGGATTCATCAACAATCATCCTCATCAAAGCCTCAATTTCCGAAAACGCGCGGCTGGACCGGATCACGGGCTCGACGCCAGGCGGGATGACCCAATCCTCGGAAGGGCTTGCCTTAGGCAGCGAAAATCCGCAGTAATAAGTGATTAACGGATTATCGATTAAGGACTGCTCTTCATGCAGAACCCCTTTATTGTAGACCAGAATGTCTCCCCCGCTTACGCTATACGATTGTCCTCCAATCGTAAACATCCCTTCGCCGCCGCATACGACGATAATTTCATGCAAATCATCATGCTTATGGCTCGGAAAATTCCAGTTGGGCGTATCGCTTACTTTTCCGGCGTACAGCAGATGACTTTGTATTTCCTCTCCGGCAGCGGAAGCCGTCATCCCTACTCCCTCTTTTCCAAATATCTTTTATCTATACAGCAAGATATATCACATCGCAAACATATCCGGCAAGATGCTTCATTGCCGCTGCTTGAGCCTTCCATTAAGCTTTGACTGTAGGAAAGAGAGCCAAAATGAGGTGAGGGTATGCGCGAGATGGAATGCTGGAAGCAGTATGGCTTTGCTTTATTCCCAAGGGCAGTAACGCATTTTTATGCGCTGCGTTATCTTCTGTGGGTGAAGGAGCTTCCCTTTGACCAGCCTTACGACATCCATCATCAATATTTATGGGATATACGTATGCATGAGCCTGTTTACGAGGCCTTTAGCGAGATACTCGGGACGACCGCGCTTTGGGCGCATCTGTGCCCTGGCGAACCCGCGACCGTCAAAGGCGGAATATGCTTGCAGCAATCGGTTCAGGTACCGGTAAAGCAATGGAGCATTGCAAATATCGGCGATTTATTTATATACAACGCGGAAGAATGCCGTATTGACCTGGATGCCATGCCGGATTACAGCTGGCTTCCGATGACTTACTTCCCGGCAGCTCCCGATAACCGGTCCCTGCTGAAGGAAAGGCTGCGCAGCTGGAAAGCTAGTCCCAATCAAGCTTATCTGTCAGCAAGAGGCAATAAGCTTCTTGGCTTCGAGCGTTGGTAGAAGACATACAAGCAATAAACCTGGAGGATCTTCAACATGAAAAAAGAAAACCTGCTTATCTTTACCTTTACCCTGCTGGCCTTTATCTTGGGCACGACCGAATATGTAATCGTTGGTTTGCTGACACCAATTGCGAGCAGCCTTGGCGTCTCCGTTGCGCAGACCGGCATTATGGTCTCCGGCTTTGCGATTGCTTATGCGGCCGGAACGCCCTTTGTTATGATGGCCGCCGGTTTCTTCACGAAACGCCGCGCCTTGCTGATAGGTGCTTCATTGGTTGTTTTGTTTACGATGGGAAGCGCATTGTCCTTCTCTTATCCGCTATTGTTCCTTACCCGAATGGCAACGGCTGTCTTCTGCGGGCTTAGCGTTTCTCTCGCCGTCTCCATCTGTACGGATTACGTGTCGCCTGAGCGGAGAGGGCTTGCGCTTTCCTACATTATCGGCGGATTCACCATTGCCAACGTGCTGGGTGTTCCGATCGGCACCTTCGTAGGCCTGCATTTCGAATGGCCTGCCGCCTTCTGGCTGGTTGCGGCTTGCGGGATTATAAGTATTCTGCTTCTGTACCGAATCG
This sequence comes from Paenibacillus sp. ATY16, assembly GCF_003399985.2. Classification (NCBI taxonomy): domain Bacteria; kingdom Bacillati; phylum Bacillota; class Bacilli; order Caryophanales; family Paenibacillaceae; genus Paenibacillus; species Paenibacillus sp. ATY16. Next base: position 251,737 of record NZ_NMOK02000022.1, read on the forward strand.
TACCGAGAAATTTGCCGGCGGTGCAAAGCTCGCTCAAAAACCAGCTCCGCCTGATGACTAACCCTAGAGTGCTGCTTGCCTTCTTTATCCCGATTATCGGGGTCGCGGCCATATTCGTCATCTACACTTATATTAATCCGCTTATGCTGGAAGTTATGCATATCTCGGAAGGACGAACCAGCACCATCCTGCTCGTATACGGAGCCGTGACCATTCTCAGCAACATCCTAGGCGGCAAAATCGCAAGCGGCACTTACATGGCAAAGCTGAAAACGCTGTTCCTGGTTCATGCCGTTGTTTACGTCATCTTTGGTTTCACCTTATCGTTCACTTGGCTTGGCATCGTCAGCTTGATGGCTATCGCTCTCATTTCGTTCTCAATCAATGCGGCATGCCAGCTGTACTTCATCCATCTGACCGAACGATATGTGCCCGAAGCCAAGGATTTCGCCTCTTCCCTGCTGCCAATCAGCGCCAATATCGGGATTGCGGTTGGCTCCTCGGTCGGCGCCTTCGTAACCGACCATTATGGTCTGCGTTATCTTCCGTGGGCAGCGGCCGTGCTTGCCTTGCTTGCATTTACCGCAACGGCCTACAGCTATAATCTCGATCGTTCAGCCCAAAAAGCAGCCCTGCAACAGGCCGCCGGATAAACGAAGGAATGAAAGGCTGCTCCACCGTCTGGTGGGGCAGCCTTTATCATTTAACAAATACAAGTCTTTTTCTTGATGCCGAGCTTTCCTCTCGCTTCTACCTTGGCGATATAGTCGGAGGCGAGCGGAACCTTGCAGGCGGTATCGCCTACATCGACTTTTACGGCGCCAATCGCCTCCGCAACGGCTTTGGCCTCCTCCGTCAAGGGCGCGACGTAAGAAGCTACGCAAATAACAAACGTATTCATCGTATACCGTACGCGGTTCCGCTCCTCATGGACGCTCTTCCGCACCTGCTCCAAAAGCCTGCGGAGTTCCGTCAAATCGAGTTCCTCATCCGGAGCGATCGTCACGTAATTCGCATAAGCGCTCCACCCCGCTACCGCAACCATCTCTTCCGGGGACTGTAACCATTCCAACGCAAGCTCCCGCGCGAAAGGACTCTCCGCCGTAACATTCGCTACCGTATATTCCGCAAGCGAATACCAATAAGCCTGCTTCACCCAATGCCGAAGCCTCTCTTTGGCGATCGTTTTCGGATTAACGGCCAGTCCCGCCAAATACATGGCATCATGATTGCCGGAGTCGTACAGCTTGTACACCAGCTCCTGGTCTTTCTTCACCTCTTTGACCAGCTTCTTCATGTCGCCGATCTTTACGCCAAAAAACGGCTCCTTCGCACCATGCCGCACATAAGTGCTCTTGGTCTGCTCGCTTCCCATTCCCTCTAACGCCCGCAATACTTCATCAAAGGTCATTGCTTGGCCTCCAATTATGCTCTTATGGATTCGAGTATACCTTTGCCGCCTATTTTATGCAAAACAAAAAGGACTGACAATCAGCGCACCTGGCGCCACATTGTCAGCCCTCATTTATATTAATCGGTAAATGACAGCCAGCCTTCTCTTGCCGTCAGCATGCGCCATAAACCGTCGGGAATTACAAGCTTCTTCTGCGAGCTTAAGCTTAAGCGGGACTGAATCTCATCTTCGCGTCCTTCTTCAACCTTCCGTACCCAATCCGGATCCGTCAGAAGCACGCGGCCGATGGCAACAAGCGGAATACCCGTTTGCTGAGCTTCGATGGCGTCATCCGCCGAATGAATCGACCCTACGCCGATAACCGGTACGCGGCCGGCTACACGCTCCGCGATCCATTCCAGTCTTGTTTTGCTATCATCCGCGCCGCGCGCCGGCTTGGAACGGAAATCGAACAAGGAGACATGGAGGTAATCCAAATCCTTCTGCGCAAGCTCATCCAACAGGCGGAAGGTGTCCTCCATCGTAAGTCCCGGCGTCTCCGGTTCTTCCGGAGAGAATCGGTATCCGACCAAGAATGGCCCTTTGGCATGCTCAGCCGCAGCACGTTTCACTTCATCAACAACGGCGAGCGGGAATGTAAGTCTCCGGTCGATATCTCCGCCCCATTGATCGTTTCTGCGGTTGGAATGCGGAGAATAGAACTGCTGCAGCAGATAAGTGTTCGCGCCGTGAATTTCGACTCCGTCGAAGCCGGCAAGCGCCGCGCGGCGGGTCGTTTCGCCAAAATCGCGGATAATCGCTTCAATCTCTTCATGCTTCAGCTCGCGCGGAACAACATCCGGGCTTTCCGTCGCCGCAACGGCGCTTGCGCTAACCACATCGCCGTTCGGCACCAATGCCGGCGGTACACGACGGCCGCCATGGAAAATTTGGAGAATAGCTTTCGCGCCTTTGGCTTTAATCGTCTCTGCAAGACGAGTAAGCCCCGGAATCATAGCATCGCTGTCTCCGGCGAATTCCCCGGGAAATCCTTTGCCGTTTGGCGTGACATAAATACATGCCGTAATAACCATGCCTGCGCCTTCGGACCGGCGGGCGTAGTATTCCAGCTCCGCATCCGTTACCGTTCCATCGTCATTCGAGGATGAGTGCGTCATAGGCGCCATTACAATACGGTTCTTTACTTCCACGCCGCTTGGGAAAGTAAAGGATTCAAATAAAGGTTTGTATTTCTGTTCCAAAAACTCCACTCCTATCGTATTCTCTTTTTTCGCTCATTAACTGTAACAACTTTTGTTACTGTAATATTATTATATACAGTTACTGAAGTCAAGCAAATAATTGTCATTTTACACGCACTGATAGTCTGCTCATAAAAAAGAAGCTGCCGCATAAACAAAAAAAAGCGGTACAGAGCTTCCCGCTCTGCACCGCATAGTCTTCATTTACTCGTTAGCCGCAAGCGGGCGATACTCGAAATAATCGTAATAAGCTGGAGCCGAATGGCCTTCCTCCGTTCCCGCCGCATACATCCCGAGGCATACGCCCGTAAAAGCTCCGTCCGCATCCGGCGTCAAGGCTTCCGCCGGCAGGGCTCCCAAGCTGACCCACTCCGCGGACGCACCTCCCAAAGTATACAACAGCTCGTATTCCTTCCCGTCCGAACGGATCGATAGCCGGACGGGAACTTGCTCCTCAATTGGAGTAAAAGCTTCCATCCCGCTTCCTTGCGCCATTGCCGTTACAAGAATGCCGGTCTGTCCGTCTTTCTTCGTTATTCCTACCGAATAATAAGACTTGTCGCTCAGCCGGGCGGCAATCCCCGCTTGCTCGCCTTCTCTTCCCGGAGCAAAGCTCAGCCGGGTCTCGATGCTCATCCGGTGATGCTGCTGGCGGCGGCATACGAATACATGGGCTCCGCCGTCGCGAAGACCGTTGGCATTGCCGCGTAGTCTAAGGCAGCCTTCCCTCTCCGTTAACGACAGCTCCTCCTGTCCAGGGATCACTCGGTTATACATCCATTCGAGGCCAAGCCCTTCGGAGGTAAACTTGGTGGTCACGGGATTGTCCAAGCCGGCCGCGGAGTCTTTACTCTCCCGGATAGCCGGACCTTCCATCACCATTGCCGCATGACCTTCGTTATTGTCGATCATCGGCCAGCCGTCTTCACTCCAGCGAACGGGCGCAAGGAACGTCTCCCGGCCAAGCACGCTGCCCTTCCCGCCTTGCGGCCGGACGCCAAGAAACAACGCCCACCACCGGCCATGCACGTCATCGAGCAGCTCGACATGGCCGGTGTATTGAATCGGATGATCCTTTAACCCGTTATGCGTCAGAATCGGATGCGGCAGCATTTCGAACGGTCCGTAAGGAGAGGTGCCGCGGCCGATAATCTCCCTGTGCATCGGCCCCGTTCCGCCGGATGCGGTCATCATGTAATACAAGCCGTTTATTTTGTACAGATGCGGCCCTTCCACCCAAGGCCCTTCATCACCCTCAAATACGACAACCGGCTCCGATAATGCCTCGCCCGTCAGGATATCGATCTCGTATTGGATAATATGGGACGTCTCGCCAAAGCCGGCCTGCGCCGATACGTATACTTTGCCGTCATCGTCAAAAAACAGCGAAGGATCGATGTTGCCGTAAGGTATCCGAATCGGGTCGGACCATGGCCCTGCCGGATTCGTTGCGGTTACATAAAAATTGCCGATCCCGTACACATCCGTTGTAATCATGTAAAATACGCCATTATTATAACGGAGCGTAGGCGCGTAGATGCCCTCCGAGCTGTTGCGGCTCCGAAGATTCACCTGGCTTTCCCTGGTCAACACATGGCCAATCTGCTCCCAATGAACCAGATCCTTGCTGCGAAATACCGGAACACCCGGAAAATATTCAAAGGTGCTGGTCACCATGTAATAATCTTCGCCTACCCGAACAGCGCTTGGATCCGGATAAAAGCCCGGCAGTACCGGGTTCCGGTACGTGATCTTGCCCGTTAATGCGTGTGCCATGAATCGTTTTGCCCCGCTTCCGTTTATTGAGATAAGGAACGGAGTCCCGCGAAGGACTCCGTTCAAGTTCACGCTTATTTCTGCCAATCGGTTATTTTTCCGAACGATGCTTTCGGCTCGTGCTTGGCATCAAACACAAACGGCCAATTTTTCCGTCCGCGAACCGGGAAGTTATCCAGCCAGGTGTAATCGTCGGCCGCGCCCCAGAACGTAACGGCGGTAATCGCCTCTTTGTACTCGCGGAACAGCTCGAATACCTGCCCGTATCGTTCCGCCTGCCGCTCCAGCAAGTCTGCCGTAGGCTCCGTCAGATCCGTCCGCTTATCGTCATGATCGAATACCGAAATATCCAGCTCCGTGACCTGCAGCTTAAGCCCCGTTGCCGCGTAACGCTCGATGGCTTCCCGGATCTCGGCAAGGCTTGGACCGTTCAGATTCCAATGTCCTTGCAGGCCGATTCCGTGAATCGGCACTTGCTTAGCCTGCAGCGATTGAACGAGACGGATAATTTTATCCCGCTTCTCCGGGTTGCACTCGTTGTAGTCATTGTAGAAGAGAAGCGCTTTCGGGTCGGCGGCATGCGCATATTCGAAAGCTTTCGCGATAAAATCTTCTCCGGCCAGATTCAGCCATTTGGACTCCCGGAGCCAGACACCGCTTTTATCCTCAATCACTTCATTCACAACATCCCAGCAATAAACGATACCTTTATAGCGGCCAACAACGGTATCGATATGGCTTTTCATCCGGGCAAGCAGCGTTTCTCTATCGACTGGCGCCCCATTCGCGTTTTGGAATACCCAATCAGGGGTCTGATTGTGCCACACCAACGTATGCCCGCGCAGCTTCATGCCGTTTGCCGCCGCAAAGTCGGCGATCTTGTCCGCTGCTTCGAACGTATAAGCCTCTTCGGAAGGATGCACGCTCTCGAATTTCATATCATTCTCGGCGGTAACGCTGTTGTAGTGGGCAGTAAGAAGTTCCTTCTGGGATTCAATCGTCGTCAGATTAACCGCTGCCCCAATATCGAAATAATCCTTGTACACGGAACGAAGTGCCAATAGTTTTGAAATAGATGACATATTCTGCACCAACTCTTTCCTTCTAGATTAGTAAATCACCCGGTTACGGGCATCCGGAATGCCGGATTTGCGGAAGAAGTACGTATTAACGATATCTCGCCATTGCTTGGCATTCTCGAGCTGCCGGTTCATGCGGCCCGTTACATGGCGGAACCGGTCGCCGTCAACAAGTCCCTCGAGCTCCTGCCAGCGGCTAATCCAATATTCAACCCGCTCCACGCCGGCGAAATGCGTATCGTAAATATGCTGAATAACCGTCTTGCCCGATTTCAGCCGATGCGTGTAAGGAACATGATGGAAGAAGAGCAGCAGCTCATCCGGACAAGCTTCCAGGCTGTCGTAGATCTCGGCATTAGGCAGCGTATATTGGCTGCTGTAGCCGGTACCCGTCGCCACGGTACGGTCAACCCCAATTCCCTTATGGTCGGCAAAATGGTACGTTCCCCACTTGGAATATTCGTAGCCGTCAATATCCGGTCCGTAGTGGTAATGAGGCGTAACCATCCAGCCTACGCCTAGCGGCGCCGTATAATTCTCGTAAATGGACCACGATTCCAAGAGGAAGTTTACGAGAACCTCTTGAACGTCCTTATTGCCGCCAAACGTTTGGACGGCCCATTCCGCCGCTATCTCCTCCGAAGACAGCTCCGGATTCCAGATCAGGCGGCCGTAGCCGTACAAATTCGCCTGCGCGAGATGATGCCCGGTCCAGTTCTCGTCATTGCCGATATTGCTGACGGCCGTAATGCCGCTATGCGTATAGGCATGAACGCTGCCTGCCGCAATCTCCTTCACCGTGCTGCCCGCGCCTTTGACGTAAGTATCAAAGTTCAAGACTTCCTTCCACTGCGGAATGAGGAAGCAGACATCCTTCTGCTGGCCCGTATATTCCTGGGCAATCTGGAATTCCATCATCTGGTTGGTATGCTCCATCGCGCCAAAAAGCGGCGAGACCGGCTCGCGGACCTGGAAGTCCATCGGACCGTTCTTGATCTGCAAAATCACATTGTCCTTGAAACGCCCGTCCAGCGGCTTAAAATGATCGTAAGCGGCGCGCGCGCGGTCGGTTGAACGGTCGCGCCAGTCCTGGTGGCAGTTGTAGACGAAGCAGCGCCAGAGCACAAGTCCGCCGTACGGCTCCAATGCTTCGGCCAGCATGTTGGCCCCATCCGCATGATCGCGTCCGTAGGTAAACGGACCGGGACGATTCTCGGAATCGGCTTTCACCAGAAAGCCGCCAAAGTCCGGAATATAACGGAACACCTCGGCTGCTTTCTCCTTCCACCAGCCTCGCACGGCCGGATCAAGAGGATCGGCTGTTTCCAGACCGCCAATCTCAATCGTTCCGGCATAGTTCACGCTCAGGAACAGCTTTATGCCGTATTCGCCAAATACCTCGGCAATACGGGCAACATCCGGCAGAAGCTTCTCCATAATAAGGAATGTCTCCTCGCGGTGGACGTTGACGTTATTAATCGCGATGCCGTTAATTCCGACCGATGCCATCAGGCGGGCGTAATCGCGAATCCGTTCCGAATCGGCCAGCACGTTGTTATTATCGTAAAAGATCGAACGGCCGGAGTAACCGCGCTCCACGCTGCCGTCCATGTTATCCCAATGGTTAATCATGCGAAGGCTGTATTTCGGCGACTCGACCAGATTCAACTGATCAATCGCAGCCCCGGACTGCATCAGACGCAGCAGATGGAATACCGCGTACAGCACTGCTTTCTCGGACTTGCCGGCCGCGATGATATATTCCTTCTCCGCTTCCCGTACGGTTTTTAACAAGTATCCCTCATTCGTTAAAGCGGTTACACCGTCTGCCGCATCGTCTACCCAAGTGCCGCCGCCGAGTACCCCGAGCACGATAAACCGCTGCCGGGAAGGTTCATGCGTAACCGAAGGCGCTGCGCCCAGCATGGAGCGGATTCCCCGCGACAATTCCACGGCGGCCGTCTTCAGGACCCCTTCCATCGGCACTCCCGCGGGCAGCACGAGCTCACCCGTCCAGCCTGCGTATTGCTCCAAGCGCGTTTCATCCTTCACTTGCTCGTATCTTAGCCATGCCGCGTATCCGTTGTCTCCCATGCTTTAATCCCCCTATTAAGAATTGTCGTGCAAACAGCCAGAATTAGAAAAACGCGTCCGCCCGATGTAAAGTCGAGGGACGCGTGATTCAAGCGATAAGCGATTAACCTTTAACGCCGCCTACGGTCATCCCTTTAACAAAGTATTTCTGCAGGAACGGATATACCAGAATAATCGGCAGACTCGCAACAATCGTCATCGTCGCACGGATCGAGGTTGGCGTAACCGCTGTCACGCCGCTTTGTCCGGCTGCAAACTGATCGCCCGCATTGGTTGACGATGCCGCCGTATTGGAGGTTTGCAATATTTTCATCAACTCGTACTGCAAAGTGCTCAGGTTAAGATGCGAAGAGTTGTACAAAAATACGTCAAACCAGGAATTCCATTGATACACCGCTACGAAGAGCGATACGGTCGCAAGAGCAGGCACGGTCAGCGGCAGCACAATTCGCATAAAAGTAATGAATTCGCCCGCGCCGTCGATTTTCGCCGATTCCATAATGCCGTCCGGCAAGCCTTCGATAAAGGAACGGATAACGATCATATTAAAGACGCCGATGATGCCGGGGATAATATAAACCCAGAACGAGTTAATCATATGAAGCTCTTTGATCAGCAGGTACCCCGGAATGAGACCGCCGCTGAAATACATCGTGAAAATTGCGACCATCGTTACGAATTTGCGCAAAACAAACTCCTGGCGGCTGATTGTATAAGCCAGCATGGCCGTACAGAAGACGGAAGTAATCGTGCCAAGAATCGTACGCAAGGCGGAGATCAGCGTAGCGTGATAGATGGATGCTTCATTAAAGATGTAATTGTAGTTATCCCAGGTCCACATGCGGGGCCAAGCATAAATACCGCCGCGGATCGAGTCATTCGCATCGTTGAAGGACAACGCAAACATATTAAGGAAAGGATATAGCGTAACCGTCACGACGAGCAACATAAAAACTATATTACTTATATCAAAAATCTTATCCGGTAAAGAGCTGTACCTGGCTTTGGCCGAACTCTCTTTCATGTCGATAGCCTCCTTGCTTCGTCCAACTTTCGGGTCAATCTAGAACAGTCTGCTCTCGCCAAGCCGCTTCGCAATCGAGTTGGCCGACAAGAGGAAGATAAAGCTAACGACCGTTTTGAACATGCCGGCTGCGGTAGCCAAGGAATAGTTGCCCATGTTCATGCCGTATTTCAACACAAATATATCAAGGTTCTCGGAATAGTCCACGGTCATGCCGTTGCCCAGCAAATATTGCGGCTCAAATCCCGATTCCAAAATATTTCCAAGATTCATGATCAACAGGATAACGATAACCGACTTCAAGCCCGGTAAAGTAATATGCAGAATCCGCTGGAATCGGTTCGCCCCGTCAATCTCGGCAGCTTCGTATTGGGAAGGATCAATGGTTGTGATGGCCGCCAAATAGATAATGGTGTTCCAGCCGACGTTTTTCCAAACTTCCGATGCGCCAAGGATGCCCCAGAAGTAATTCCCTTTGCCCAGCCATAGGATAGGCTGATCAATCAGATGCATTTTCGTTAACAAGATATTAACGATGCCTTCAGGCGCAAGCGCCGAAGAAATAATATTGGCCGCAACGACCCAGGAAATAAAATGCGGTAAGTAGCTGATCGTCTGCACGACCCGCTTAAACATAACTTGGCGAAGCTCGTTTAATAAAATCGCCAATACTATGGCGGTAACAAAACCTAATACAAGATTGATTGAGCTCATAACGATCGTATTTCTTAACACGCGATAGAAGGAGTCGTCTTTGAACAGGAAATTGAAGTTTTTCCAGCCTACCCATTCCTGATCGAACAAATCCTTTGCCGGTCTGAACTTTTGAAAGGAAATGGTCCAGCCCCAGAGCGGTACGTACTTAAACAGGAACAGCCATAATACAAACGGCATCGACATAAATACGAGCACTTTTTGCTGCATTAATTTTTTGAAAAACAGTTGAAGCCGTGATTCGCTTGCTTTGGGACTCCTGACAACAGACGGTGTAACTTCTTGTATGTTCTCCACTTGCTCTTCCCCTCTCTAGCATCCTGCATGAATCCAATAGATCGGAAGGCCGGAATCAGCTTTCCGGCCTTCCGTCTACTTTTATTTGCTTACCACTTGCCCGCGACGCGGTCTTGAACTACTTTCGTTACGAAGGTTTCATAGCCTTTCACGTCAAGCTTGCCCATTTGGCCTACATAGTCGTTCCAGATCGAGTCGAACTCGCTTGGCTTCGCAAGAACGAGCTTCGGAATATATTTCTTTTGCAGGTCGCTCGATTTTTGCTGGAAGATTTGCTCCGGAGTGCCTTGACCTTTGTTGATACTCCAAGCTGGGTACCAAGCACGGTCATCCGGCTTGCCGAAGTATTCCGAGAACGTCTTCACGCCGTATGCATCCAGAAGCGCTTTGTCGCCGTCTGTGTAGCCTGCGTATGCTACTTCAGGCTGGTTGGATACTGCATACGAGTTTCCGTCAGCAAGGACAGAGTTGTTGCCGTAACGCGGCCAGCTGTATTCGAAATATTGCCAGCCGATCGAACGTTTCTTCTCAGGGTCATTGCGGTCAGCGATTTGCTGAGCGTCCATCACGTAACGGCCGTTAGCGTCCACTGTGTAGTTCTGGTCTTTAACGCCCCATTGAACGAGAATTTGGTTCTCTTCCTTGAGCAGATTGTCGAAGTACTTGATGATGCGTACAGGATCTTTCGCTTTTACCGAGATACCGATACCGCGGTTGTTAACAAAGCTAGGCGGATCTACGTATTGGTCTTTTGTATTCTCGTCAAATACGATTGGCAGCGGAGCGTAACGCTTCTCGTCGATGCCGGCTTTCATCAGGTTGTTTGTCGCGTCCCCAACCTGCCATGCATAGTTGAAGTAACCGAGTACGCGGCCGGAAGTCAGCTTAGCCAGGAATTGGTCCTTGTTCGCTGTAAAGGTCTCAGGATCGAACAAACCTTCAGAGTTTACTTCGTTCAGCTTTTGCAGCCATTTTTTCTCGATATCCGTAGCAGCGTAAGTTTTAGCTTCATGTGTGTTCATGTCGACGATTACATCGCCGTCGTTCGGGTAGCCTGCAAGGTGCATTGCAGGGTTTGTGATCGAGAAGAAGCTGTCGGCAGGGCCAGCAAGCGATGCGAAGCCGATGGTGCCCTTGCCGTCTACTTGCGGATGCTTCTCTTGGTATTGCTTGATCAGATCGAAGTATTGGTCAAGCGTCTTGACCTTCGGATATCCAGCTTCCTTCAGCACGGAGCGTTGAATCCAGAATGCGCCTTGGCTGATGCCCGGATCGCCGATGTAACCTTGGTTCGCGCCAAACGGCAAGAAGTACATTTTGCCGTCTGCTTGTCTGAATTTATCGAAATAAGGACCGTATACGCGCTTGATGTTTGGACCGTATTTGTCGATCAGGTCATCAAGAGGAATAAATGCGCCGGCGTCGAGCAGCTTGTCGATTTCGCCTTCCGGAACGATAACGTCCGGATAGTCGCCGCTTGCGATCATAACGCCGGATTTCGTTTGCGGGTCGCCAACGAGGAATTCCATTTTCCAATCTACGCCGGTCTGGTTTTGCAATTCTTTACCGATAACGGTATCGCTTGCAAGAGTATCTTTCTGGCTAGTAAAGCTGTAGTACGAGAAAGTGACGGGTGTTTTGTCATCCGCTTCTGGAGAAGCGGAATTGGAAGCTGCGTTGCCGTTGTTGCCGGTATTTCCGCCGCTGGCATTGCCGTTATCGTTATTGCCGCCGCAAGCGGATGCCGTAACAGCTAACATGGCAGCAGCCAGGCTGACAGTTAAAAGCTTTTTGTTAACCATTTCTGTTTAGACCCCTTTCGTCATTTCAACGTGTTTGTTGTAAGCACTTTCATCATAAAACGAATCCGAAAGCTTGATTACCCCTCAAACTTTAGTTCGTACTTTGAAAAGCATAGTTCAACTTTTTTGTCGTTTATTGCCCGTTCATGTCGAGAGGAAGACGCAGCTCAACGGTTGTTCCATGACCTTCTTCGCTGACAATGTCGAATTCAAAGGAGTCTTTATAGCAGAGCTTCAGCCGGGTATAGACGTTTTTCACTCCGACATTGTCACCGATGGAATCATCCAAACGCAGGTAACTAAGCAGCTCCGACAGCTTGGCTTCGGACATGCCAATCCCGTTATCGGACAGCCTGAATATCAGCTTGTTTCCGGCAATTCCGATATGAATCTGAATAAGGCCGATTCCCGGCGAGCTTTCAATGCCGTGTATGCTGGCGTTCTCGACAAACGGCAGGAAGGTCATCTTCGGAATCATCTGGTCGTATACGGTATCTTCGACGGTAATCTGGTATTGCAGTTTATCTCCAAACCTGTATTTTTGAATTTCAAGGAAGCATTCCGTCAGCTCAATCTCTTCCCGGATCGACACCCAGCTGCGTTTCCAGGAAATCGACTTCCGAAAAATCTTTGCCATATAGTGAATGGTCTTCGCAGTCTCGTTCTCCCCCTTCATCAGGCTTCGCATCCGAATCGTCTCGAGCGAATTGAACAGGAAGTGCGGATTGATCTGGCTGTGAAGGGCATGAAGCTGTGCCTGCCGCTGGCGGATCTCCAGATCCTTCTTCTGAATATCGGCCTGGTAGACATCGGTAATGAGGTTGTCGATCCGCTCGGTCATCCGGTTGAATTCGCCGGTCAATTGGCCGATCTCATCTCGCGCATCGTCAAGCGGGATCGTCTCGAAATGCTGATTTTTCACCTTTTTCATATGCTTTACAATCTTGACGAGACGTTTGTTTATGGATCTGGAGAGGGCCGCGATAATCAAAGAAGGCAGCACAAAGTTAATAAGCGCCAAATAGATGACAAAGGAACCGGATTTCCGCACGTCATGCAGAAAGCTCCCTTCGTTAATGACGCCATGGAGGGACCAGTTGTTCAAATAATTGTTGTTCGTATACACCTTGTCAAAGGAAAGAGAGTTTTTCGGCATCGGAAGCGCTTCGCTCTTCTGAGCCTTCGAGTGCCAGTCTACGCTGGAATCGTTGGAATAGAGGACGTCACCTTCCGGATTCAAGAAATAAATGCTGCCCTCAAAGCCGGATAACGCAAACAACTGCTTGACTGTTGCCATATTCAGATCAATCTTGATCAGATTGTTATAGCCGTTGCCTTTGACATAGTTCAGTCTTTGAACAAGGCTAAACGTGTCTCCATCCTGTATAAACAACGGATAAGAAACATTCGTTTTTATAAAATCCCGGTACCAGTCGGCTTCCTTCTCCGTTTCGCTAAGGGGCATAATAGGTCCGGAGGACAACACGGTTGGATTATCGGTATAAATAACGGTAGCGCTGGTTGTTTTGTAAGCCTGCTCGGATTTGTTGAAGACGCTTCGGATATTGTTAAAAGCTTCAACGTATTCGATTTGAGAATCGTACTTTTCGTCCAGCAGCTGATTCAGCATCGGATCGATATAATACAGGTAGGAAATACCCGCGGCTTCATCGATGACAGCACGAAGCTCGCCCTGAAGCTTCTCCAGGGCGATGTCGGCGTCATGCGATTTTTGGTTTTTAATATTGTTGGTTGTCACGTTATAGAAAACGATATTGGTTAATACGATCGGGATAAATACGCAAAAGACGTACATCAGCAAAAGCTTGTCCCGCAATTTAAGATGATTCCAATGAAATCTGCCCATCAAATCTCCACCCGTTTATTTTTTGCCCAGCAGCTTGTTGCGGTAGTCGGTCGGGGTCACTTTCTCCAGCTTCTCAAATTGGGTCACAAAATAATCGGCATTCTGAAAGCCCACTTTCTCCGCAATCTCGTACATCCGGAAATCGGTCTGGCGAAGCAGCTTTTTGGCTTCTCCGATCCGGATCTGCAGGAGAAAATCATTGAAATAGGTCCCATAGGTTTTGCGGAACAGCTGCCCCAAATAAACGGAGTTCATATAAAATTTGCCCGCAATGCTCTTAAGGCTAATATTCTCGGTATAGTTCGCCTCGATGTATTTCTTGATGCGTTCAATCCCGCCCTTGGACTGCTCGTTCCGAAGCTCGGCCAAATAAGCGGCAGCCTCGCGGAGAAAATCCGTGAAGAGTCCCTTCAAGTCCTGCAGACGGCTATGGCTGCCCTGCCAGTCCATAATGAGCGGGAGCTTGCTAAGTCCCTTCTCGTCTCCTTCCATCTTCCGAATAATATTAATAATTCCGATCACAAACCGGGTAATCGTATTGGCAACCGCATTGGGAGCAAACCGCTTCTCGACGAATTGGCGGAATAACAGCTCGATATCCTGCTCATACGACTCCGCGTTATTCTCCTCCAGTCTCTCGAGCAGTCTGCCGTACAGCTCCGAATCAACGTCGAAATAATACAGCGGGGTCCCCTGTACCTGATTCGCGTAAATAACGGAGCTGCCTTGCTCGGCGTATTTATAGGACATGGCTTCATTCGCCGAACGGTAGGAAGCGTACATTTCTTGCAGTCGTTCCACGGTCTTGCCGATATACAAGGTAGCCGGCCTGCCCGAAGTCTTCGTAACGGCTGCATGCAAGCTGTTATAGGCGGATTCAAGACGTGTTTCCGGCGATAAAAACGACCTCTGATCCATAAGCAGACCAAATAAACCGTTCGCCTGCTCATAGACCGGAATTTTGCTGCTTGGAGCAGCGCTCACCGATTGCGCGACGGCGGCCAGCTCCTTCGCCTGCCATTCGGTCCCATTGGATTGCGCGCTGGCATGAAGCTCAACCAGCACATATTCGAAGCTTGAGAACTCCGGCATTTGCAGCGCCGCGCATAAAGCCGCGTTATCAGCCTCCGAGAACTGGCCTTGAACCAGCGTTTCCACAATAGAGTCCGTGACCAGGCTGTCGCCTGCGATCGTGGCCAGCTTTTTTAATCCCAATGTTCCGGAAAGCGCCTTCAACGTTGTCTCCAGTTCATCCTCATCGATAGGCTTTAATATATAGTCATGAACTCCGTAACGGAGAGCGCGCTGCGCATATTGGAAATCGTGATACCCGCTGACGATAATAAAGGTTGGGCTATATGCGCCTTCCTCGGTAACCTTTTGAATCAGCCCCAGCCCGTCCAGCACCGGCATCCGGATATCCGCGATAACAAGATCAGGCTTAATCAGCTGTATTTTCTCTAAAGCTTCCTGTCCGTTACCCGCTTCGTCGCAGATCTCATAGCCAAGCGATTCCCAGTCTATTAAATTTTTTAATCCTTTGCGCACAAAAATCTCATCATCCACCAATAACACTTTGTACATAGGCAAGGCCCCCTTACAGTTGAATCTTCAAGCCGATACTTAATGACATTAATAATTATAAAAGCAATCCAATGATAAAACATCCTGCTCTGATTACCAGTTTTTCTCCTATTATTAGGACTTTTGAACAGTTAACTTTTTTTCTGTAAGCGATTTCAAATTATGGCTTATTACGTCCCGTCAAGCTTATAAAGAAAATTATAAAGCGGTTGTACGGTGTCCAATACCGAGAAACTATAGAACTTTCTTTGCGAATTAAAGAGAATCGAATTGGTTTAAAAAGAAAACAGCCAGCTATGACGGCTGAATTTCAGCCGTTCATAACTAGCTGTTTAATGAGAATGCCTTTAACCCTCGTTCTTCGTTACGAGTTCGACCAGCGTGCGAACCATTACCCCGGTTGCTCCTTTTGGCTCCAGCCCGCGGCTCTTATCGAGGAATGCCGTACCGGCAATGTCCAGATGAACCCAAGGAAGATCCTCCGCGAAAGCCCCGATAAACAAACCGCCTGTCGTTGCGCCGGCATACCGTCCGCCGCTGTTCTTCAGATCGGCTGCATCGCTTCGCAGCTGTCTCTTATACTCCGGATAAGCCGGAAGCTGCCAGATCCGTTCGCCGCTGCGCCCTGCAGCTTCGAGCACCTGCTGCATCAGCGGTTCGTTATTAGTAATGGCGCCTGTCGCTTCCGTGCCTAACGCGACCATCACCGCTCCGGTTAGCGTTGCTACGTCAACCAGCTGCGTTGCGCCTCTGCGGATCGCCGTTGTCAGGCCGTCCCCAAGAACAAGACGTCCTTCCGCATCGGTATTGACGATTTCAACCGTTAAGCCATTCATCATTTTAATGACATCGCCCGGTTTAAAGGCTTGGGCAGAGGGCATATTTTCCGCTGTCGGTATAACCGCAATAACGTTTACGTCCGGCTTAAGCTCGCCAATAACGCGCATGGCGCCCAGCACCGCTGCCGCGCCGCCCATATCGGAGATCATTTCCTCCATGCCCGGCCCTTTCTTGAGCGAAATTCCGCCGGTATCAAAGGTGATGCCCTTGCCGATTAATCCCCATGCTTCTTCCTTGTCGGGAGCGCCTTTATAATGAATAACAATCATTCTTGGCGCATGGACGCTGCCCTGGCCTACCGCCAGCAAACCGCCCATTCCCTGCTCGATCGCTGCCCACTCATCCAGTACTTCGATATCCAGATCCCATTCGCGGGCAAGCTCTTCCGCATGAGCGGCAAGCGACTCCGGAACCAGCTGATTACCCGGAAGATTAGTCAAATCGCGCGCAACCTTCACGCCTTCCGCGTACAGCTGGCCGACCTTCATGCCCTCATTCCACGTTTCCGCCATATCCGCCGGTATCGCAGCACCCGCAGCGGGCACAAAGGATACATGGGAAAGCGAATAACGCTGCTTGGCTTGACGCAGTTCCGGAAGGCGGTCGTGAACCGCTAGCGTCAGCCCTTCAACCAAAGCCTGCGCGGCTTGCTGCACATTGTAGTCGGCAGACGAAATAATCGCTTCAGGCAGGCGGATTTGCGCGGTTTGCGCTTTGATTTTCTTTAGGGCATTCGCGGCTGCTGCAGCCGCAAGACGAAGGCCGTGTACGCCGGTCTTATCGTCATAGCCCGCAAAAATAACATGGGAAGCCGAATGAAGCCCAAGCGTCGACAACGTCTCGGTTTGTTCCGGCTCCGCCTTGAATAATCCTTTGGCATACAGTCCTCGAACCGCCTCGTCGATTTGCGGCTGCACCCACTCCGCCATGCTGCCGGCCTTAAGCTCGGCACTGCTAATCAGTCTCACGATCGCATCCGCAGAACCTGCCGTTGACGCCGGTTCATATGTAAAATGTGTACGCATTAAATAATTCCTCTCTCTCAATGACAAAATCGGGGACCGCATCCTAATAAGCGATCTATCCCCGATTCTAATCGTTTATTCAGCTAATGGCAAATAGATAACAAACGAAGTACCGCTGCCCTCGGTACTGTCCACCCGGATCGAGCCTCCATGATTCCGGATTATCCGGTAACTGACGGACAAGCCAAGACCGGTTCCCGCTTCCTTCGTCGTAAAGAAGGGATCGAACAAGCGGGCAAGCGTCGCTTTGTCCATGCCTTTGCCGTTGTCTTTCAACGTAATCTCCGCAAATTGGCCATCGGATCTCACCACAAGATCAATCCGGCCTCTTCGTGCTTCCTGCAATGATTCAATGGCGTCAATGGAATTCTTGACGATATTCAGAATGACCTGCTTGATCTGCTTTACATCGATGGAGACCATCAAATCATTTTCATTCTCATAGGTTTCCAATTGGATGTCGCAGTTGCGCATCAACGCTTCGCTTTCCGTAAGCAGAATCACTTCCTGCACAAGCCGGTTGATCGATACCGACTTCTTCATTGGCGCGGAAGGCTTGGATGAATTCAGGAATTCGAAAATAATATCGTTCGCCCGGTCGATCTCCGTAAGAATAATCCGGGCGTATTCTTCCTTTCCAAGCTGCATGAGATAGGGCCGCAACAATTGAATAAACCCGCGAATGGACGTGAGCGGGTTACGGATCTCATGAGCAATCGCAGCCGCAATCCGGCCTAGCATCGCCAGCTTGTCGTTTTGCAGGGCAGTCTGCTCGATTTGCTTATACTCGGAAACATCCTTTACGCTGATCAAAAAGTCACCGTTCATCTGGTCGCCGTAAGTAAAGGACACAAGCAAATGCTTGCCGTCCTTGTCCTGGAACTCGTAGTACACATTCCGCTTCAGAATCATTTCCTTATGTAAGCGAAGGATAACGCGTTTGGTAGAACGCTTCAGCAGCGGATGCAGCAGAATCTCCCGCAAATTGCAGCCGACTAATGTTTTACGTGGAATATCCAGAAGCTTAGCCATCCGGACGTTGATAAATGACAAAATCCCGTCGCTGTCAAATAACGCAATGCCGCTGTCCATATGCTGGAGGACATTCTCATACTTATGTTTAACCATCTCGAAGGAGCGGTTGGAAAGAAAAAGCCTCTCGCGCATATCCGAAAACTTTTGTTCGACCGTCTCGGCCGGTACTTCATTCATTCTGTGGGCAACCATCACTTCTATAAGAAACATGAACGATTGATTATAAAGCTTTAACGCTTCTTCGGATTCCACATTGGCGGCCAAATATTGGATACTTTCCTCGTGAACAGCAATAATCTCCTCAGGGTTGAACCCCTTAATGTCTTTACCGAGTTCTGATGCTTTGTAGAGGGACTGCTCCTCGCCGCCACGAATATATTCGGCAAGCGCCGGGAAATAGCGCTTTCTAATGGAATGCATCATCAACCCTCCCCGGCCACAACGATTTACAACATTTAACAACCTTACATATCTCTATTATCATAGGATTTATTGCCAATAGCTGTCAATCGGAGACTTTGTCGAAAAATGGGCCTGTTTTCCAGCGAAAAACCGACTTTTTTCCCGTGCCCAACGTCCTATGATTCGAGTTTTTATTTATCCCGATCGTTGTGGTCCTCCCGGTCCTTGTCTTTCTTGTTGTCATTGTGGTTATTCTTGCGGTCATTTCCCTGGTCATCGTCATTCTCGTTATCATCGTTTTGCCAATTCCACTTCTCCAGCTTACTCGAGCCGTTCACCGCATTATTGTTTTTTTTATCGTCATTTTTGTCGTCATCGCCATCTTTACCCGAATTGTTTCCATGGTTAGACCAATTCCCGTTCTGCCATTTCTCCTTATCCGGGCCAGATGGCTTGTTTGGAGATACCGGCTTCGCGGGACGGGAAGGTTTATTCGAGTTGTTTTCTTTGGACCAAGACGGTTTTTCGGCATGAGACGGTCTCGTCGGATGCTTCAACGGAGTCTCGGTTGGCTTAATAGGCGCCGTCTTATTGATGGTTGCGCCCACGCCTTGCGAGGATTGGGATTTATCCGCAGCCGGTGTAGCCGTTGCTTGCGATTTGTTTTGCTTTTCCTTGACGGCAAGCTCTTTCAGCTTCTCTTTGCTGGCGCCCTTTTCCACGATTTTCTTCACGCCGCCCGCTGCCTTTGTCGCTTCGGCAAGGGATTGTGCCTTGATTTGCTCAAGCTCAATATTGTAGCCTTCATCCTTGGCTATGAGATAAACGGCCATCTTACCCGAAGAAATGCCATTCTGGGATGCTTCCTCGCGTACTTCCGTAGGAACGGAAAGCACCGTTACGTTAGGCTCCTTAGCCGCGTCAATCTGCTTAATCGTCTCTTGAACCTTCTGATCGACAGCGTCGGTCACCGTCTTTTCCAGCTCTTTTCCGGGGCTTTTATCCTCCAGCATGTAGCTTGTAATGACGATATCCTT
This sequence comes from Paenibacillus sp. ATY16, assembly GCF_003399985.2. NCBI lineage: Bacteria > Bacillati > Bacillota > Bacilli > Caryophanales > Paenibacillaceae > Paenibacillus > Paenibacillus sp. ATY16. Next base: position 270,968 of record NZ_NMOK02000022.1, read on the forward strand.
ATCCGGTTTATCCAAATAATGCTCTGCCGCAACCGTACTCATAATGGAGGCGGCAACCTCTTCGATAGACTTGCCCTTATAGCTGATTTTGCTTACGATCGCTTGTCCGTCACGATTAAGTCCGCTAAGCTCCTGCACGCGCTGCTGTTTGTCCACGCCCAGCTCAATGCTTGGATTTATGTCAAGGCTCACATATGCAACGACGGGATGAGCTTCTGCCGTAGTCAAATAGAAGAAGGGGATAAAGAAGAGCAGGATGGCTGCCGCTGCCCCGGAATACCAGTAGACTCTCTTAGGGTTACGTCTTGGCATGGCGCCCGTCTCCGCCGGAATCGTTGCTTCCTCCCCGATTCGCATATGGGCTTGACGCGGGATTGAAATGAATTGGCCCTCCGCCGTCATGACGACTGCCTTCTTGTTTTCTATGGAGAGAACAATCCCTCGTTTCATAATCCCGCCTCCTTCCCTGGCATTGGTACTGAAATGTTTAAGTAATCGGATAAATACGGATATGTACCGTTTAAAATAAGCGAAATGGCAATAATATATTTTCGGTTGCGTTCTACCGTTTTCCTCGATACGCCGCATAGCTCCGTCAGCTCTTTGACCGGAAGCTTGCCCGTTACATACAGCTGGGCAAACAGCTCCCGCTGACTCGCAAGCGTCTGCGCGATACCCTGCAGAAGCAGGCGGGAATCGGCATGCTTCGGCGAGCTGTCGGCGAGTTCCATGAAGGAAATCTGGAACTGCTGCAGTTCCTTCGAATATTCCTCTATTTCAAGCCGCCGGTCATCACCGTCTTGCTTCAGCTGATAAGCATGCATAGCCATTTTGGTATCAATCGGGTTGTAAGTCTGTTCCTCTTCATCCTGCTGATCAAAGGCCGTATACGGCACCGTCTTGAGATGACGCTGCTCTTTGCGCACATAGTCAATAAGCCTGCGGCGCATGACCGTCTCTGCAAAGCTAAGGAAAGACCTGCCCGACTCCGGGGAAAACTGCGTGATCGCTTCATTAAATGCCGTTAAGGCTACGCTAAACTCATCATCGCGCGTGGGGTCGACGAACCGCTTGCAGAATCCGCTCGTCACCTTCGCTACATACGGCTTGTAATCGGAAATTAACTTTTCCCTCAATTGGTCATCGCCGTCATGAATTCGTTTAATAATCTGTTCGGGAGCTAATCTTTCGTCATTAGCAGCTTCAGCGGCTGATTTCCGCAAAAACCGTTTAAACATGAAGAGTATCCTCCTCTCTATATAAGTTTCGATACCTTGCTTTTGTTTTCAGGGGGTTCTGTCTTAGCAAATGTTAGAAATATGAGAATAAATATGAGAAATCTATGGTAAAGCCGTCATTATGCTTAGAAAAAAAAGCCCCCGACTCGGAGGCTTAACTTTGGTCGTGCAAAAAAGTTAAACAGAAGTTCGTCGCTGCCGTAGTTTATTTCGTCTTCCGCTTAACATCCCAAGACGAGTCTTAAGCTCGTTTTCCCATGCCTCGTCGCCAATCTGCTTCGCAAAGGTGAGCAGGTCAAGCGAAATATCGATTTGACTCAATACAACCTCCATGGGATCCTCATTCTCGTGATTAACGCAATTCTCATAAAGCGCTTTGCCTTCCTGCTCCACGTAATCCTGGAAGTCAACCTCGGCGGCTCCGTCCCCATGGGCATACTCAGCCAATATTTCATATTCATTCTCAATCAAATAATGTATCTCTACGCGATGGCATACAGGACAGAAAAGAATCGGTACATTATGAATGTGAGTTCGCATATGCTTCAATGTGCCTTTCGTTCCGATCATACTCGCTCCACAACAAAAGCTCATCGGGCGACAACCTCCTAAAAGAATTTCGCGGTTTCGGCGACAATTCTGCTTCGTAAGGATCAGCTAAGAATTTTCGCGGTTTTTGCGACAATTCTTATTTCGTAGGGATTAACTTAACCAGCGCATGCTTACTTCTCAAACTTATTCGCTTCTTCCTGCCGAAATTCCTGCTTTACAAGCATAATCCGGCTTCTTTCTACATGCAAACCAGGATTTACCTCCGCGCGGCCAAAAAACAAAAAAAGCCCGTACCACATTGTGGTACGGGCTTTTTCCAGCTTAGAAGAACTTATTTCGCAACCAGATGTTGTTGACCTGGTTTCCAGTTCATTGGGCACAGACCGCCGGATTGCAGAGCTTGCAATACGCGGAGCGTTTCGTCAACGCTGCGGCCTACGTCGTTATGGTTAACGACTTGGTATTTTACTTCGCCTTCAGGATCGATGATGTACAGGCCGCGCAATGCAACGCCTTCTTCTTCGATCAGGACGCCGTAGTCACGAGCAACGCTCTTAGTGATGTCGGCAGCCAGCGGGAAGTTCAACTCGCCAAGGCCATTGTCGTTAACTGGAGTGTTGATCCAAGCACGGTGGCTGTGCTTGCTGTCAACGGAAACGCCAAGAACTTCTGTATTCAGAGCTTTGAATTGCTCGAAAGCAAGGCTCAAAGCTGTAATTTCAGTTGGGCATACAAATGTGAAGTCGAGTGGGTAGAAGAACAATACCAGCCATTTACCTTTGTAATCAGCAAGGGATGCTGTTCCGAAATCTTTACCGTCACCTGTTGCCGTATCCATTTTGAAGTCCGGAGCCGGACGGCCTACCAAACGCTCTGCCATAATACAATTCCTCCTTAACCTATCCAACAATTTTTATAGTTAATGTCACTATTAAAGCCGTGACTTACTTATAGAATAGTAACACTAGCCTAGAATAAAGTCAATATTGGAATCAATATTTATTTATAATTATTATAAATAAGGAATTGCTTATTTTTTCATAGCAGCAACGATCAGATCGCCCATTGCTGTTGTACCGATTGCGGAGCTCTTGTCCACGGCGATGTCGCCCGTACGGTGACCGGCGTCAAGAACGTTTTTAACCGCGTCTTCAATAACTTGAGCCGCTTCATGGTAGCCAAATGTCAGGCGGAACATAAGCGCAACGGAAAGAATCGTCGCAATCGGGTTCGAGATGCCTTGACCGGCAATGTCAGGAGCGGAGCCGTGTACCGGCTCGTACAGGCCAAAGCTGCCTTCGCCAAGGGAAGCGGAGGAGAGCATGCCGATCGAACCTGTCAGCATAGCTGCTTCGTCGCTCAAGATGTCGCCGAACATGTTTTCCGTTACGATAACGTCGAAGCTGGACGGACGGCGGAGCAATTGCATCGCGCAGTTGTCTACGAGAACATGCTCGAGTTCAACTTCCGGATATTCCGGAGCAATCCGGTTAACCACTTCGCGCCACAGACGGGAAGTTTCGAGAACGTTTGCTTTGTCTACGGAAGCCAGACGCTTGCTGCGCGTCATTGCGATGTCGAAGGCTTGGCGAACGATACGCTCAACTTCTTGCACGTTGTATACGCAAGTATCCACGGCTTCTTCGCCGTTTGCGCCTTCGCGGCGGAATTTCTCGCCGAAGTAGATGCCGCCAGTCAGCTCGCGGACTACGATGAGGTCAGTGCCTTCGAGAACTTCAGGCTTCAGCGTCGATGCTTCTTTCAGACAGTCGAATACGTTAGCTGGACGGATGTTCGAGAACAAGCCCAGTGCTTTACGGATGCCGAGCAGACCTGTTTCCGGACGAAGCTCTTTCGGGTTGTTGTCCCATTTCGGACCGCCAACAGCGCCGAGCAATACAGCGTCAGCCTTTTTGCAAATATCAAGCGTTTCTTGCGGCAGCGGCGTGCCTTTCTCGTCGATTGCGATACCGCCGAACAGACCATGCTCGAATTCGAATTGGTAACCGAACAGCTCCTCGGTTTTTTTCATAACTTTAAGCGCCTCGCCAACTACCTCTGGGCCGATACCGTCGCCGGCGATGACAGCGATTTTTTTTACTTCTGACATAATTATACACTCCTCGTATTCGCTCTATTAAGCTATTCTCATTCTTTTATCATTTGTACCACATTTCTAGCATGAAAACCAAGATATAAAATCTATCATCTTTATAGGTGCTGCTTATAAAGGCAGTTAGCCTGCTTTAACCTTCAATAAGCTTGAGATGAAAATGGCGGGTTCGCGGCCCGTCAAACTCGCAGAAATAAATGCCCTGCCACGTGCCAAGCACCAGCTTGCCGCCGTTAATGATAACCGTCTGGCTTGTCCCGGTCGTCAGCGCCTTCAGATGGGAGGCCGTATTCCCTTCCGCATGGCGGTATTTCGGGTGCTCCCAGGGATATACCTCGTTCAGCCTCATCAGGATATCGTGCTTCACATCCGGATCGGCATTCTCCTGAATCGTAATCCCGGCCGTCGTATGCGGACAATACACAATAGCAAGTCCATTCTGGATACCTTCGCGGGCAACAATAGAGGCCACCTTGCGGGTAATGTCGATCATTTCGTCTCTTCTTGATGTTTGCAGCGTCTCGGTAATCATTTATTCCGCTCCTTTCATCGCAAAAGCCAAACGGAGAAAGTCTGAATAGACCTTTTCGGTTTGGCTTTTGTCGGTACTATGGCTTCTTAAATCAAGCTCATCTTGTCGCGGCGTCCCGGGGACTTGCGCTTCTCGATAAGACGGTTAAGAGCGTCGATATAAGCGCGTGCGCTTGCTTCAAGGATGTCCGTGCTGAGACCGCGGCCTTGGGCGGAAATATCGTCCTGCTTCAGCACCACGTGCACCTCGCCTTGCGCATCCTTGCCTTGCGATACGGACTTGATGGAGTAGTCCTCAAGCTCAACCGCTTCAGCCGTTACTTTATCAATCGCGTTGTAGATCGCGTCTACGGAGCCGTTGCCGATAGCGACTTCTTCGCGAGTCTCGCTCTCCGCTGTACGGATGCGAACCGAAGCGCTAGGCGTCGATTGGTTGCCGTAGCTGACTTGAATCGCTTCAAGCGTATAAACTTCCGGCGTATCGACCAGCTTCTCTTCCAAGAAAGCACGAATATCTTCATCCGTAACATGCTTCTTGCGGTCAGCCAGATCCTTGAACTTCGCGAAAGCAACGTTAACTGCTTCTTCGTCCAGCTCGTAGCCGAGGTCGATCAGCTTCTCGCGGAACGCATGGCGTCCGGAGTGCTTGCCAAGAACAAGCTTCGAATCGCGAAGACCGATCGTTTCCGGAGAAATAATCTCGTAAGTCGTTTTCTCCTTCAGCATGCCGTCCTGGTGAATGCCGGACTCGTGAGCAAACGCGTTGGCGCCAACAATCGCTTTGTTGCCAGGGATGACCATACCGGTCAGCTTGCTGACAAGGCGGCTTGTTCTTGCGATTTCCTGCAGGTTCAGACCCGTTTTTGCGCCAAAATAATCGAAACGCGTCTCGAGTGCCAGAGCCACTTCCTCAAGCGCCGTGTTACCCGCACGTTCGCCGATACCGTTGATCGTACCTTCGATCTGGTCGGCGCCGTTCAGGATAGCCGCGAGGGCGTTAGCCGTTGCCATGCCGAGATCGTCATGACAGTGAGCGCTAAGCTGGATTTTTTCGATGTTTGGCACATTTTCCTTCACCGTCTTGAAGATATTGCCGTATTCAAGCGGATTCAAATAACCAACCGTATCCGGAAGATTCACGACGGAAGCTCCCGCGCGAATCGCCATATCCGTCATTTGGCACACGAAATCCAATTCGGTACGTCCTGCATCCTCAAGCGAGAATTCGATTTTGCTGAAATACTTCTTCGCGTAAGTGATCGCACGTTCAGCCGTTTCCAGCACCTGCTCCTTCTCCATCCGAAGCTTATGCTTGCGGTGGATTGGGCTTGTTGCAAGGAAAACGTGAATGGATGGATCCTGCGCGCCTTTCAGCGCTTCACGTACCGCGTCGATATCCTGTTCGCGGGAGCGTGACAAGCCAATAATCGTAGCATTCTTAACTGCGCTCGCAACCGCGTTTACCGCCGCGAGGTCTCCAGGGGAAGCCGCAGGGAAGCCTGCTTCAATCCGGTCAACGCCAAGCTTCTCAAGCTGAAGCGCGATCTCAACCTTTTCCTTCGTGTTCAGGTTAACACCGGGAGATTGCTCTCCATCGCGAAGCGTCGTGTCAAAAATATAAATTTTTCGCATTTGTGCCTTACACCTCCGGGAACAGAATCATCCCGGCCGCACAGAGCGCGTGACAGGCAGGTTGACCCTAACCTACGCGCACTCCGGCGAACCGGGATAATTTATCTGCGGGTTATGATTTTATTACTTCTTGATCCAGTGCATCAGTTCGCGCAGCTGTTTACCAGTTTGCTCGATTGGATGAGCAGCCTCGTTGCGGCGAGTAGCTGTCAGCATAGCACGGTTCGATTGGTTTTCAAGGATGAAGTCGCGTGCGAAGCGGCCGGATTGGATGTCTTCCAGAACGCGTTTCATTTCTTTTTTCGTTTCTTCCGTAACGATACGAGGACCAGTTACATAGTCGCCGTATTCAGCCGTGTTGGAGATCGAGTCGCGCATTGTAGCCAGACCGCCTTCATACATCAGGTCAACGATCAGCTTCAGCTCGTGCAAGCACTCGAAGTAAGCCATTTCCGGAGCGTAGCCAGCTTCAACCAGAGTTTCGAAGCCTGCTTTAACGAGTGCGGAAGCGCCGCCGCACAATACGGCTTGCTCACCGAACAAGTCTGTTTCTGTTTCTTCTTTGAAGGAAGTTTCGATAACGCCTGCACGGGTACAGCCGATACCTTTTGCGTAAGCAAGACCGATTGCTTTCGCGTTGCCGGAAGCATCTTGGTGGATTGCGATCAGACCAGGAACGCCGAAGCCCTCTTGGTATGTACGGCGAACCATATGACCAGGGGATTTAGGAGCTACCAGGAATACGTCTGTATCTTTGCTTGGCACGATTTGGCCGTAGTGAATGTTGAAGCCGTGGGAGAACATCAGAGCCGCGCCTTTTTTCAGGTTTGGTTCGATTTCTTCCGCGTATACTTTCGCTTGGGTTTCGTCAGGGAGCAAAATTTGAACAACGTCAGCAACTTTAGTCGCTTCAGCTACAGTCAATACTTCGAAACCGTCTTTTGCTGCAACGTCTGCGGATTTACCCGGACGAAGGCCGATAACGACTTTCAGGCCGCTGTCGCGAAGGTTTTGCGCTTGCGCGTGGCCTTGGCTGCCGTAACCGATAACTGCGATTGTCTTACCTTGAAGTACGCCTTGATCCGCGTCTTTTTCATAATACAATGTAACTGCCATTTTAATGATTGCCTCCTTTAATTTAACCCTTTTGAACGGGTGTTTAAGCAGAGAATGGACCCTATAAATTCTCCCCTTAAACCCCCGTTCAAAACGGGACATTGCTAATTTTTTTGTAAAACCTGTTATTAACGCACGTTACCGCGGTTAAGCGCTGTTACGCCAGTACGGGAAAGCTCGCGGATGCCATAAGGCTTCAGCAGCTCTACCATGGCATCGATTTTTTCGGTATCGCCAATAACTTGTACGATAAGCGAATGAGTGCCGATATCCACTACCGCTGCGCGGAAGGTGTCTACTACGCCCAGAATTTCGGGACGGGCCGAAGGCTCCGCGCTTACCTTGATAAGCGCAAGCTCGCGGGAAACCATCGGATTGGAGCTCAAATCGATAACTTTGATGACATCAATCAGCTTGTACAGCTGTTTCGTGATTTGCTCGAGCGTATGGTCATCGCCTGTTGTGACGATAACCATACGGGACAAGCCCTGCTCTTCGCTTGCGCCTACGGTAATGCTCTCAATATTGAAGCCGCGGCGTCCGAACAAGCCGGATACGCGCTGCAGAACGCCGGGCTGATCGTTGACGATAACTGCGATCGTGTGCTTTTTCATTCTGCATCCCCCATGATCATCTGATCGATCGTGCTACCCTGCGCTACCATCGGGTATACATTCTCGTCTCTGCGAACAACAAACTCGACAACTGCAGGGCCCGGATGGCGAAGCGCCTCTTCCCACACAGCTTTCGCCTCTTCCTTGTTCGAAGCGCGGAAGCCTTTCACGCCGTAAGCTTCTGCCAGCTTAACGAAGTCGGGGCTGCCTGCCAGATCGATATGGCTGAAACGGTTCTCGTGGATCAGCTCCTGCCATTGACGAACCATGCCCAGTACCTGGTTGTTCAGGATAACAACCTTAACCGGAATGTTGTTGATGGCACAAATCGCAAGCTCTTGCGCGCACATTTGCATGCCGCCGTCACCGTTGATCGATACAACGGTACGATCCGGATTCGCCATTTGGGCGCCAATCGCGGACGGGAAGCCGAAGCCCATTGTGCCGAGACCGCCGGAGGTTACCCAGGAGCGAGGTTTGTTGAATTTATAGTATTGCGCAGCCCACATCTGATGCTGGCCTACGTCCGTTGTTACGATAGCGTCGCCGCCCGTTGTTTCGTGGATCAACTCCACAACCCATTGCGGCTTCAGTTCAACATCCGAATCCTTGTAGCTGAACGGATATTGCGCTTTCGATTCTTGAATCTGCTGGCGCCAAGCATCTGCCTTGTCCGCCCGTTTCGCAAGCTGGTTAACCTGCTGCAGAACCGTTTTTACGTCGCCTACGATTGGAATATCGGTCGGAACGTTCTTGCCGATCTCCGCCGGATCGATATCGATGTGAACGATTTTCGCGTGTGGCGCGAAGCCCGCGAGCTTGCCCGTTACGCGGTCATCGAAGCGAGCCCCGATATTAATGAGGAGATCCGCAGCTTGAATCGATTTGTTCGCCGTGTACGTACCATGCATACCCGGCATGCCGAGCCACAGATCATTGCCGCTTGGGAAGCCCCCGAGACCAAGCAAAGTTGTCGTGATCGGAATATCGGTTTTCGTTACGAACTCCAGCAGCTCTTCATGCGCTCCGGAGTACACTACGCCGCCGCCTGCAAGAATGAGCGGACGCTCGGACGCTTCGATCGCTTTGATCAATTTGTCGACTTGCAGCTTGTTAGGCGAGATCGTTGGGTTGTAACCGCGGATGTTCACTTCCGTTACCGGTTTGAACAACGTTTTTGCCGCCGATACGTCCTTCGGAATATCGATCAGTACCGGACCTTTACGGCCAGTGTTCGCGATATGGAAGGCTTCATGGATGATGCGCGGAAGATCCTCAACATCGCGGACCATGTAGCTGTGCTTCGTGATTGGCATTGTAATGCCCGTAATGTCCGCTTCTTGGAATGCGTCCGTGCCGATCAGGGACGAAATAACATTACCCGTAATGACAACGAGCGGTACAGAGTCCATATAGGCTGTTGCAATCCCCGTTACGAGGTTGGTTGCGCCCGGACCGGATGTTGCGATACATACGCCGACATTGCCGCTTGCGCGCGCATAACCGTCCGCTGCGTGAATCGCGCCTTGTTCATGTCTTGTGAGAACGTGGTTGAAATCGGAGAACCCGTGCATCGCATCGTAAATGTACAATACGGCGCCGCCCGGATAACCAAACACGCAATCGACGCCTTCCAGCACCAAACTGCGGAGTAATATTTCAGAACCGGAAATTACTTCAGGCTTTCTCATCCGTTCCATAACTTCTTCTTTTGACTTCAGCGTTGCACTTTGCGTGACCATTAGTCATCCTCCTCTCGAAAACAACAAAAAAACCTTTCGTTCCTCCAGCTTCATATAGCGAAGCCTGAGGGACGAAAGGTTATATCTTCCGTGGTACCACCCAAATTCGTTATACATCTTGCGATGTACAACCTCCATAGGTAATGAACGTGTGCGCACAAAACGCCCATACCTTTGACACAATAACGCGTGTCTTGCGATTTTCCCTAATAGCCAACATTGACAGTGTTGCTTTTCAGGAAAACAGCTCCGAGGTGAGCTCGTAGAAAAGGGGTTTTGGCGATGGTTGCAGCTGATCCATCCGCTCTCTGAGCAAAAGAGCCCTTAACACTTCGTCCTCATCATTGCCGATAACATATGCTTGGATAAGATTTTCTTTATTATATGCCTTGCACATCTGTTCGTCAAGCTAATGTGCCTAACAATTTGAAAAATTGTGTGAGGCATATTTCGCCAGCCGATCATACAATAACATAGCCCATTTTCGGCAATTTCATTCGGTCAGGAAGGGATCGCTGATGATACGAGCACGTAATCCCAAAACAGACGATAAAGAAATATTCCGTCTCATACAAGCTGAGCTGATTCCGATGTCGCATACGGCGCATCCTCTGGACGCCCAGACGATACGGGATCTTCCCGTACGCTTCCGCCGGGGTGTCACTTATGTAGCCTCAGAAGGAAAAACAAGTAAGCCTTACGGCTTTATCCGCTTCGAAATCACGGGGGAAATTCTGTATTTGGATATGCTTGTTGTCCATCCGGATCACCGTAACCGGCAATGGGGCCGTAAGCTGCTGCTGGCCGCCGAAGCTTACGGCTTAACCCAAAACTGCAGAGCATCCAGACTTTTCGTGGACGACATTAATGCCAGGGCCAAAAATCTGTACACCCGCCTTGGCTATCAGGCCATCCAGTATCATCCGGAGCTCCGCTGCTATGAGATGATTAAGCCGCTTGCTTCCTCATCTTATCCTTACTATTAAAAGAATCCGCCGCCACCGTACGGGCCGCCGCCGTATCCGCTGCCATAACCGCCGCCGTAGCCACCGCCGTATCCGCCGCCATAGCCGCCACCGTATCCGCCGCCGTAGCCACCGCCACCGCATCCGCCGCAGCCAGCGTTGCCGCATCCGCAACCGCCGCCGCCCCAGAATCCAAGCGTACCGATCGCCAGCAGATCAAACAATACAAGCGGCAAAATCGCTTTCGTCCGAACGACTTTCCCCTTTTCTTTTTTCAGAGGTGCTAATACGAGCTTGTTGTGCCGCAGTTCCACAAGCTTGCCCGTAACGAGAGATCCGTCTTTGCGAACCGCATAAATGGGTTTGCCGACCAGCTTCTTTACTTGTACTTTAGAAACTTTGCTCACTTTGCTCATGAGTATCCCTCCCTTCCGTTATTCTACAGATTATTCAGGCAGCATCGCTTCTGCCTGTTTATTTGTCCTTGCTTTAGCGGATTCAAGCACAAATCTATTTCATCTATAATTCGGGAATAGATATCATCCAGGGATGAAGAACACCCCGATTTCGGCACTCGTGCACGTGCCGTGATCGGGGTGTTCTATTTTCCGGGAAGGAAGGTTGCGATAGAGAGGAGACAAGCTGCATCAGACAGCGGGCAGCAACAAAATAAAGCGGTGCAGGATATTCCCTGCACCGCCTCTTCTATTAAATGTAGAACAGCAGCTTCGACTCGGCCGGCTCCAGCTCAACCGTATGCTCGGAGGTGCCCGGCTTCAGGCTGTACGATTCCCCGCTCCACAAATCGCGGACCGTCAAGCCCTTGGCGCCGTCGATGCCGACTCGGGATAGATCGATTGCTTTCGACTTCCCGTTCTCCCCGTCGAAGTTGAAGACGGCCACCCATGTACCGCCATCGCCGGCGAGGGAATACAGATCCTCGCCGCCCATGCCGCTTCGGCCTTCGGCCGGACGGAAGGACTCGCCGCGTCTTGCCAGCGCCATGACTTCCCGGTTGGTCATCCAGGCTTTAGCGCGTTCCGCCGCTTCCTCCATCCGGTAATCGTCGCCAAGGAGCAGCGAAGTACCTGAGATAACGCCGGAGTTCAGGCGGCTGCGCCCTTCATGCTCCGTCGTCGCCCGCTGATTGTCGCTCTTGAACAGAACGATATGGTCCGGATCGTTAAAGCGGTACAGATTGTCGCTGATCCACCAGCCGTACGTCAGCGCGTTAAGCATATATTCCGTGTCTCCGATCATGCCGAAGGCATCGCAGGATACGCGTCTGCTATGCGCGTAGCCGTGCGGGAACAGCGGAGCGATCGACAAATTGATCAGGAAAGGACGGCCAAGCTTCTCCGGGCTTAACGCTTCGGCGATAGCCGCCATGCCGTAATTATACGCCTGGATGCCCGTGCGAATGGAAGGATCGTGATGGACGCCTTCCATTGCGCCATGCGCCAGGAAGTCCATTTTCAAATACTCGAAGCCGGCAGCCGTAACCTGATCAAGCTTGCGCATAATGCGCGCAATCGCTTCAGGATGCGAAGGGTCGATCGGGAAGGCGCCGTCCAGCTTCGGCAGCGGATTGCCGGCCCCGTCCTTCAGCAAAATTTCCCGGTACAGAACCGCACCGTTCGTGCCTTCCACCGGCGTATCCGGGTTGCTGCCCCAGAACGCAAACGGCGTGTAGTACGTTCCCGGCTTTTGTCCGTTCGCCTTCACGCGGCGTACCGCATCCTCAAGCTCGCCTTCCTTCAAATTGTCGGAGAAGGCGTCGAAGTTGACGTACAGGCTGCCCTCCTGATCGGCGAACCCGTTTTGCTGCAGCTCTTTCGCAAAGAAGTCGGAAGTATGCGTATACACGTCGTAGTCCAGCTTCGTCATAACGGCCGACCAGCTGTTCCAGCCCATCGGAACGCCGCCGTTCCAGGAAAGAGCAGGCTGAATGACCGCATTGGCTTTGCCGTAAGCCTCCATGCCTTCGCGGTAATCGTCGTAAGCGCCTACAAGAATCGTCGGCGATACAAGGGAGGTGCCGCGGAGCGAACCGTGCGGAAACGTGTCGCGAGTCTGCAGATCCGATACGCCGGAGATTACCCGCAGGCGGCCAATGGCTTCGGTGAAGGTGCCTTCCACGTCAATAGCCGTTTTCCATGTATCATGGGTAACCGAACCGATCACGAAGCCGCGGCGCGATTCCGCGCGGTAGACTGCCGTTACTTCATAGCTGCGGACGCTGGACGGATTGGCGTGGGAACCGAAACGCACCCATTTGTCGTTATCAAACGGAATAAACAGCGAGCGGATTTCTTCCTTCGAGCCGTCGCCGAAATCAAGCACGCCGTTGTCATTCAAGTACGAGGCTAGAGGCGTCAACTCATTGGTTTCCCATTCCTGCGAGTCTGCCGCCTCAAGCTCAATCAAGGCGTAAGGCAGACCTTGATACAAGCGGATGTGCTGCTTCAGCGAAGGTTTGCCCGGCTCCGTATGCTCAAAGCTGAAGCGAATCCCTTTGCCAAAGCCGTCCTCAACCTCTTGAACCAAGCTTTCCTGAACCGCATGCCCACCGTACCAGGAAGAACGGACAACGGCGCCGCCAATGCGCGCTTCCGCGTAAAAACCCGTCATCGTCTGCCCGCTCTTCCAGGCAAGCGCAAGCGTGCCGTCTTCCGTATTTGCCGTTACCTTCAGTAGCCCGTTATCGGCCGCAAACGTTCCCTCAGCCTGCTCCAGCTTGAATTGCCCCATCTCCGTCGTCATCATTTCTTCGCTCCCATTCGTCCATAGATTCATAGCCTGATGATGATGGAAGGAAAAAGGCCAGCACGGCTGGCCTTTTTCCTTCTACTGCTTATTTAAATAGATCATCCCAATTAGTTCCACAGCTGTTTGCGGGCATCGTAATTCGTTGTGTAGACCGCTTCCACTTTTTCGTCGCCAGCAGCTTTCATATCCGACAGCATTTTGTCAAAAATCGAGCTTGCTTCGTCTGCCGTAGGCGCCATAATCGCTTTTGTGATCGCCTGCTTCGTAATATCGCTGATTTTTTGCTCGGACAGAGCTTCCGGCGTGCCGCCTTGCGGGCTTATGCCGTCGTAAATCGCGGTATCGAATACGCTGTCCGACAGGTTTTTGATTGCCATTTGGTCAACCGGAGCCCGCTCGTAACGACCCGGAAGGTCATAAGGCGTACCGTCTTTGCCAGGGCCGTTCTTGATAAACCAAGTCCATTTGCGGATACCCGTTTCTTTCGTGTAGGCAGCCCAGTCGTCTTTGAACGCTTGCAGCGTTTCTGGACGCGGTACATGCTTGCCGTCCTTCATATCCCAATGCACGCCTTCGATCCCCCACATGAGCAGGTATTGACCTTCTTCGCTTGCGAGGAAGTTAATGAATTGCATCGTGCGTTCCGGATTTTTGTTCTTCTTCGTGATCGCAATCGCATCCCAGCCAAGCGAGCTGCGGCCGCCGTAAGTCGTTTTCGAAGGATCTACGCCGTCTGCAACCACTTTGTACGCGAACAGCTGCGAGTCTTCGCCTTTATCCTTTTTGAGGATCGTGTTGGAGTTGCCAAGATCCCAATAAGCGCCTGTCGAGGAGAAAATGGTGCCCGTAGCGATCTTTTGCTCCCACACTTGGCGTTTGTTGATTGCCCATTCCTTATCCATCAAGCCGGAACGGTACAGATCGTTCATGTACAAGATCATATCCTTGTATTTTGGATCCTTCACGTCGTATTGCAGCTTGCCGTCATGCTCGTAATAAGGCATCAGGCCAAACATCCCTTTGAACGTGCCCAGCGTTCCGCCCCAGTTCTCGCCGTCCATCGTCAGAGCGATAGTATCCTTGCCGTCCATTTGCGGATATTTCGCTTTGAAGTCGGTCAGAAGCTGTTTGAATTCGCTTTGCGTAAACGGCACGCCGCCATCCGCTTTATCCGGAGCAAGCTCCTTCACGATGTCTTTGCGCATGTTGAAGCCGAACACCGGCTCATGCTCAAGACCGTACCAGTTGGACAGGTAGTAGTTCTTGCCGTCCTTGTAACGCGTCTTGTTCAGAACGTCGCCGTACATTTCTTTGACATCCGGACCGTATTTCTCGATAAGATCGTCGAGCGGGATAATCGAGCCCGCTTCCGTATATTTCGCTACCAGGTCGCTGGAGCGGTCGAACATGATCATGTCGGGCAAATCGTCGCTCGCCAGCATCAGGTTCAGCTTTTCCGTCGGGTTGCCCGTCGGCTGCTGAATCTCGATTGTAACGCCGGTACGCTTCGTAATCTCTTTGGCGATCGCATTGTCGAACTTGTCGCCTGTATTTTTATCAAAGAAGGTAATCGTAATCGGGTCCGTGCTTGGATCCTTTGTTGCGCTGTCATTGGTACCGGTATTCGCCGATCCCGTGTTCGAGCTCTTGCTTGGTTTATCCGATGAATTCGAAGAACAAGCGGAAATCAAGGAAACCGACATAACGGCCGTAAGCAAAGACAGCATCCATTTTTTCGAGTTCATACTGTAATCCCCCTATGATTGATCTTGGACTTATAATAGCATTGGCAAGCTGCCAGGGCATCCCCGGCTGGGACACACCCCCTTATAAGTAATCTGGTCCGGCTAAGCCGGGCGGATTAGCTTTTAACCGCGCCCAGCGTCATTCCTTTAACGAAATATTTTTGCAGGAACGGATACACCATAATAATAGGAAGCGTTGCAACCATGGTCGCCGCCATCCGGATCGTATCCGGCGATACCTGCATGCGTTTCGCCGAATTCGCCATCGCCTGCGCATCGCCAACCATGGAACCCGTCTGGTACTGGTTAAGGATTTTGACGAGCACGGCCTGCAGCGTTTTCAAATCCGGGTTGTACGTAAACACGTACGAGTCAAACCAGGAATTCCAGTGGCTGATCGCCGTGAACAGGCCAATCGTTGCGAGTACCGGCGTTGTCAGCGGCAAAATGATGCGGAAGAAAATCTGGAGATAATTCGCTCCGTCCATCTTGGCCGACTCGTCCAGCTCCTGCGGCAGCCCTTGCATAAACGTCCGGACGATGATCATATAGAACACGTTCATTAAGCCCGGCACGATAAACACCATAAAGTTATCGATCAGATGATAGCTTTTGAGTACCATGTAGTACGGAATAAGTCCGCCGCCAAAATACATCGTAAAGACGAAGTATAACGTCCAGAATCGGTTGGCAACAAGCTCCTTCTTGCTGAGCGCAAACGCCAGCATGCTGATCGTGAGAACCGCAAGCGGCGTTCCGATGACGGTCCTGAGCAAGGTAACCCGAATGGCCGTCCAGATCTCGCTGTCGCCAAGGATCTGCTCATAACTTTTGAGACTGAACTCTCTCGGCCACAGATACAAATGTCCTCTTAGAGTATCCTCCGCACTGTTTAACGAAATAATGAAAATGTTCCAGAAAGGATAGAAGGTAATCACAAATATCGCAACGATAAAGGCGTAAACGGCAGCCATAAACAGAAAATCTTTTTTGTCTTTCACCATAGCGTGTTCTCCTCTTTGCGTTATTGTTCTAGAACAGCGACTGCTGTTCCATTCTTTTAGCCATCTGATTCACGCTGATGACAAGGATGAAAGCCACGAGCGATTTGAACAATCCGACGGCTGCCCCGTAGGAGAACATCCCGTTTTGCAGGCCGTACTTGTACGTGTAGGTATCGATAACTTCCGAGTATTCCATAACCGTATTGTTCTGGAGCAGGTACTGCTGGTCAAAGCCTGCGTTCAAAATACCGCCA
The DNA here is from genome assembly GCF_003399985.2 of Paenibacillus sp. ATY16. Taxonomy (NCBI): domain Bacteria; kingdom Bacillati; phylum Bacillota; class Bacilli; order Caryophanales; family Paenibacillaceae; genus Paenibacillus; species Paenibacillus sp. ATY16. Next base: position 287,243 of record NZ_NMOK02000022.1, read on the forward strand.
ATCGCGAGGATCGCGAGAATGATAATGGTCGGACGGATGGACGGCAGCGTGATATGGAGCATCTGCTTCAGGCGGCTTGCGCCGTCGACCTTCGCCACCTCATACAGTTCGGGGTTAATCGCCGAAATCGCTGCCAGATACATAATGGCGTTAAAGCCCATGTCCTTCCAGGCATTCGAGAAAGCGATAATCCACCAGAACAGGTGACCCTTCTGCATGAACTGAATCGGCTCGTTCACGATATGAAGGCCGGTCAGAATGTTGTTGATTACGCCTCCCGACGAGAGCATCGTAATAATAATGTTTGCCGCGATAACCCAGGAAATAAAATGCGGCATGTAGGAGACGGTCTGGAACGTTCGTTTGAACCAGCCGTTTCGCAGCTCATTGATCATAAGCGCCAAAATGATTGGCATCGGGAATCCGAAGAGCAGCGACAGGAAGCTTTGCGCCAGCGTATTTCGCATAATCCGTACGAAATCGCCGTTGGTGAAGAAGTAGTTAAACCACTGCCAGCCTACAAACTCTGTCGTGAAAAATTGCTTGAAGAACGTTCCCCCACCCGGCTGATAATTGATGAAGGCCATATACAACCCGAACATCGGCACATAGGAGAACATCAGAGTCAGGATAATGGCGGGCAGCATCAGTACATAAAGCAGCCGCTGTTCCTTGAGCCTCGCCAGCAGACCGCCTTTATTTCTCTTGACGGCAAGCGCTCCGGTGCTTTGTGGATGCGCTTTCGTTTGCATGTTCATCGTGTTGCCCTCCCGCGAATATAGTTTCCGTTTGCATCGCTTTATGGACTTAATTATAGCCCGGCATTGTGGCCGTTCTATATTAAGATCTACCGATTCATGCTCCAATCCCACACACTTCCGTTTGCTCCATTGTTGAATAACGGCATACCCGTTAAACTAGAATCATCGTACATCATGAGGTTTTATTTCTATCGAAAAAAGGCGGTGCCGACATGTATACAGTACTTCTGGTTGACGATGAAGCGCTCGAGCTCGAGACCATGGAGCATTACGTTCCTTGGGAGCAGGCCGGCATTCAGGTCGTTGGGACAGCACGCAACGGGAAGGAAGCGCTGGCTAAGCTTACCGAGCTGAAACCGGATATCATCGTTACGGATGTGCGCATGCCCATCATGGACGGGCTGGAATTCGGAAGGCGCGCGAAGCAAATCGACAAAAGCGTCAAAATCATCTATCTAAGCGGACATAACGAATTCCAATATATCAAGTCCGCTCTTAATATCGAAGCAGCCGGCTATTTGCTGAAGCCGATCGATATGGAGGAGCTGCTTCTGCTCCTTGCGAAAGTGAAGAAGAAATTCGAAGAGGAGCAGCTGGCAAGCGAAGGCGGCGGCTGGCAGCTCGAGCGGCTGCTGCTGCGCATCGTCCGCGAACCTTCGCCGGAGCGCCGGATGGAGTGGATCCGGCAATGGGAGAACGGAGCTTCCGGCTTTCTCTCGCACCAGGCTTTTGGCGCCGCTTACATGACGGTCGAGTCTCCCGCGTTCCCAACTAGCGGATTAGACGGAGAACAGGCTCAGGCTCATCCACCCTCTTCCTCCATCTTGACCGCGGATGCCGCGGAAGCAGCCCGCGCTTTACTGCGGCGGAGATTGGATGCCGCTATTGTGCTTGAGACCGGACCAAGCACGCTGTTTGTCCTCTTCCAAGGAAAACCCCAGCAGTGGGAGACGGCTTATTGGGAGCTGCTGCGGGAAGAGCTGCTGGCCGCGACTTCGGAAGGAGAAGCCTTCGCAACCATTGGCCTGTCAGGCCCATACAAAGGATTTCATCTGTTGAAAGAGGCGTTCGAAGAATCGCAGCGACTTAATGAAGAAAAGCTATACCGGCAAGCCGGCTCCGTTATACGCAGCGGTACCAGCGAAAATGTGAAGCAGACCGATATCTCGGTCGACGCGACTTCGGCTTCGCTTATTGCGGCCGTGCAAGCCGGCGATGCCGAACGCGCCGGACAATTGCTGGACGACTGGTTCTCCGGCATGCGCCAGGAACGGATCGAGCGGAACTATGCCGTCCGGGCGGTTATTCAGCTGTTGTCCATGCTGGAGCAGCATTTTGCCTCTCTTATGGTAGGGCCGCTTCGCGACCAGCTGCTGGCCGACCATTGGAAGGAGCTGTCGTCTCTCCCGTCAATCGCCCATTATCACGCCTACGCGCTGAGGTTCTGCAGGGAGCTGCTGAAAGCCGCAGCCGAGCGCGATCTTGACCGCCATCAGTCGGTTGCGGAGCAGATTATGAAGCTGATTGCCGAGCGTTATCATCTGCCTCTTACGGTAGAGGATATCGCCAAGGAAGTTTATTTGTCGCCCAATTACGTGCGGACCATCTTCAAAGAGAAGACAGGCGAGACGATCCTGGATTACTTGACCCGAGTCCGCATGAATCACGCGGCGGAGCTGCTAAAGGACCGGTCGCTGAAGGTACGCGATATCGCGCACCGGGTCAGCTACGAGAATGTCTCCTATTTCTGCTCGGTATTCCAGAAGCACAAAGGCAGCACGCCTAACGAATACCGCAAACTGCAACTTTAGGCTGGGTGGTCTTAAATCATGAGGAAGCTGGCCGGATGGCTGATTAATCCTTTATACAATTGGCGGCTTCGCGAGAAGCTGTTCGTCATGTTTTTGCTCGGGGGCATTCTCCCCCTGCTCTTTTTCGTTCAATATTCGTACGAGACGATTCGCAGCGAGCTTTCTTCGCAGATGATCGCCAATACGAACTCTACGGTCGCGCAAATCAATTCCAACCTTGAAAACAAGCTGGACACGTACACGAAGCTGTCCGCCACGCTGTATCTGGACTCCAATATGCGCGCCTATCTGACCAACGATTATTCGAAGGATCCGTCGCTGTTCGTTGATGCTTACAAATATATCAATAACTCGTTCGTCAACATGCTGACGACAAACCCGGACATTGAATCCATGAGCATCTATATTAACAATGAGACGCTGCCCACGGACGGCATGTACATCAAATCCATGGATCAGAGATTCCGCAGCTCGCTGGCTTACAAATCGCTTAGCGGCAGCTTTGGGGACGTAAGGTTTGTCACCTCCCCTCCCGAGCCTGACAAGCCTCCGATGTTCACGCTGACGCGGCTGCTCAACATCAGCAGCATGAACAATCCGTACGGCGTATTAACGATCAATATTCTGGAATCCGATATTTTCCGGCTGATGGAGAAGGAAGCTAGCGACAAGGCGGTGCTGATCATTAATGAAGAAGGCATCGTGATGTCCGCCAAGGACAAAAGCCTTCTCAACCAGCCGATCGACCTGCCCGAACCGTTCCCCGCCGAAAATAACGGGCGGTTCGACAGCACCTATAAAGGCCAGAAGGTGCTCGTCGTCTACAACACGACCAAATACGGCTGGAAAAGCGTCTCGCTTATTCCCTACAGCAGCTTCTTGTCCAAGGCTCATTTGACGGCAAAAAGAATACTGACTTACGCGTTGGTCAGCCTTGGCCTTATGGCTATCCTGATTTACGTCACCGCACGGCTGTTCACCAAACGGATGGAAAAGCTTGTTGGCATGATCCGCCGCATCGAACGGGAGGACTTCGAGCTTATCGACATCCGGCCGCTTGGACGGGATGAGATCGGTCAAATCGGCAATGCGCTGCGAAAAATGAGCCAGCGTCTAAGCTCGCTGATCTCGGATGTCTACATGAAGGAAATCGACAAGCGCGAAGCGGAGCTTAACGTGCTGCAGGCTCAGATCAATCCGCATTTCCTGTATAATTCGCTTGCTTCGATCTCTTCGCTAGCCATCCGCAACGATGACCCGCGAATGAACAAGATGGTGACCGATCTGGCCAAGTTTTACCGGATCTCGCTGAACAAAGGCAAAAATACGCTGTCCATCCACGAGGAGATTCAGTTGACCCGTTATTACGTATCGATCCAGCAGGTGCGGTTCGCCAATCTGCTTCGGGTTCACTACGATATCGAGGAATCGGTCTTGCCTTGCCGGATTCTTAAGCTGACTCTTCAGCCATTCGTGGAAAATTGCATCAATCATGCGATCTGGGATCATGAGTGCGGCATTAACATCATTATCCGGGCTTACCGCGAGGGACAAGACATCATCCTGAAGGTCATCGATGACGGCATGGGGATGAAGATGCCAAGCGGCGATCTTCCGCAAAGCGAGGATACGTTGTCCGGCTACGGCGTCCGCAACGTCGATAACCGGATCAAGCTGCTATTTGGCGACTCGTATGGGGTGTCGATATTTAGTCGACTTGGAATCGGGACGTCGGTGACGATTCGGATTCCTGGCAGGTAAGAACTTCGCTTCGCGGGTAGGTTAAAGGGCATGCTGCGCAATTAAATGTTCTTCCGATCGCCATTGCTCGGGGATTCCTTGGAACAATTCCAATAGGATTGGAATCCCCTCACAAAAGCGACCGTTTCACTTCTCCAGAATCATTTAATTGCTCCGCCTGCACTTAACCTAGAGGTTAAGTCTTAAAACCCAGAAAAAGAACGTCACCACTTTGGGGTGACGCATTTAAACGGCTGTGCTGGGTTTACCCGGCACAGCCGTTTGCTGTTAAAGACCAAACTCTCGCCCGCATTGGCAAAAACATCCGTGTCTACTTTATAGTTCTAATCCACCTGCAGCAGCTATGTTGGATATAGTCCAACATTTTCATGCATTAGAGCTCTGGAGCTAACCTTCATTGGAGTTCATCCAACGAAATTAGCCGTTTTGGTCTTCTGTCAATTAAGTTGGTCTTCTGTCAATTAAGTAGACACTTATT